>VGYV01000870.1 GCA_016872855.1 Planctomycetota bacterium | reverse complement strand
TGAGTTCCGCCTCATCCGCCCCGACATGCTGGTGCTCCAACGCGCGCTCCGAAGCCTGCCCGAGGACGAGTTCCATGCGCTCCTGGACCCCGCCAAGGGGCAGCGCCGTTCCCGGCGGGCGCGGGCACACCTGTTCCAGCAGGTCTTCGACGCGGAACTGGCCGAGCAGTTCCTCCCCGCGCTCACTGAGGCGGTCGAGCGCGCCGGCTCGCCCGACGACGCCGGGGCGCTCGCGCTGGCCATGCACTCGCTCAGGGCGTGGGCCAACAACTCCGTTGCTCCCGAGGCGAACCCCCTCCTCGTCGTCCTGCTCGAAGTCGCATTCGACGACTTCCACGAGCTGGGCCGGGCGATCAAGGAGGTAGAAGCCGCTGAGAAGCCGTCCGAGGGCGAGGCCCCAGCCGACGACCCAGACCGCCAGAAGCGCATCCAGGAGGCCATCGCAAAGCACCCGGCGTTCCAGGTGGACGCCGAGCGGCGGGCCTTCCGCCTGGGCAGTCGCCTCCTCAGCTATGTCGAGCGCGGCGTCGTCCGCGCCCACCTCACCGCCGAGGAACTCAGCCCCCTCACCGCCCTCCTGCGGCAGGCCCTCGCCCACGTCGCCCCCTCGCCGCCCGACCTCCTGGCGGCGATGCAGGCTTTCCTGGCCGATCCCGCGAACGACCCCGCGTTCCGCAGGTTCACCGAGGAGCTGGCCGCCGAGGCCGCGGAGGCAACCGAGAAGGCCCTGCCCCAGGCCGAACACCTGCAGGGCCTGGCCGCGTTCTGCCAGGCGGCCATGCAGCCGGGCTCCCCCGTCCGAGCCATCGTCGCACAGGCCAGCCTGGCCCGCCTGCGGCCAGAGCTCGAAGCGGCCGCCACTGGTGCCGAAGCAGCCAATCCGAAGACTGGCTGAAGCCAGGACTCCGAACCGGGCACATGCCGTTTGGAGTCCTGCCTTCAGGCAGTCCTCTCTGCGCCCTCGTTCGCGCGGTGCCTCGCCACGTCACCTGCCCTTCGTCGGGTCGCGCAGCACAGCGCCCTGGGCGCCCGAGGTGACAAGCTCAGCGTAGCGGGTGAGCCAGCCGCTTGTGATCTTGGGCCTCGGCGCCCTCCACGTCTTCTTCCGCCTCGCCAGCTCCGCCTTCGAGACGTGCAGCTCGATCCTGCGGCTCGGGATGTCCGCCGTGATCTGGTCGCCGTTCCTGACCAGCCCGAGCGGGCCACCCGCCGCCGCCTCGGGCGACACGTGGCCCACGCACGGCCCCCTCGTGCCGCCGCTGAACCGCCCGTCCGTGATCAGCCCCACGCCGGTCAGGAGCCCCATGCCCGCCAGGGCCGAGGTCGGGTGGAGCATCTCGCGCATCCCCGGGCCGCCCTTCGGCCCCTCGTAGCGGATGACGACCATCATCCCCTTCTCGATCTCGCCCGCCAGAATGGCCTTCATCGCGGCAGGCTCGTCGTCGAACACCTTAGCCGTGCCCGTCATGCACAGGGCCTCGGGCGCGATGGCGCTCTGCTTCACCACGCACCCCTCGGGCGCCAGGTTGCCCCACAGCACCGCGATCCCGCCCTCCTTGCGATACGCCGTCTCTTCCGTGCGGATGACGTTTTCGTCGAGCACCACGGCCTTCCGGGCGATCTGCCGCGTCCGCAGCCCGCTCACCGTCAGGCAGTCGTTGATGCGCGTCCCCAGCCGCTGCATCACGGCCGGGATGCCGCCCGCGGCGTGCAGGTCCTCCATGAAATGGTCGCCCGCGGGGCTGATGCGCGTCAGCGTGGGCGTGGCCTTGCTCACCTCGTCAATGGTCTTGAACGGCACGTTCAGCCCGGCCTCGTGGGCGATGGCGGGGATGTGGAGGCACGTGTTGGTCGAGCCGCCCAGCGCCATGTCCACGCACAGGGCATTCTCGATGGCCTCCTTCGTCATGATCTTCCGTGCCGTGATGCCCTTGCGGACGAGTGCCACGATCCGCTCCCCGCTCGTGTAGGCGATGCGGTCCTTCTCGCTCGACACGGCGAGCGCCGTGCCGCAGTAGGGCAGCGACATGCCCATCGCCTCGGTGCAGCAGGCCATCGTGTTGGCCGTGAACAGGCCGGCGCACGACCCAGCGCCGGGGCACGCCGCCATCTCCAGCGCGTCCAACTCGGAGTCCGTCATCTCCCCCTTCGACCGGCGGCCCATCGCCTCGAACACCCCGTTCACGATGTCAATCCGCCGCCCGCCCCATAGCCCGGCCAGCATCGGCCCGCCTGTGACCACGATGGCCGGCACGTCCAGCCGCGCCGCAGCCATCAGCATCCCTGGCGTTATCTTGTCGCAGTTCGTCAGCAGCACCATCCCGTCCAGCGAGTGGGCGAGCATGATGCTCTCGACCATGTCCGCGATCAGCTCGCGGGACGGCAGGGAGTAGTGCATCCCGCTGTGGCCCATCGAGATGCCATCGCAGATGCCTGCGACCTGGAACTTGAGTGCGATGCCGCCTGCGGCGTGGATGCCCTTCTCGATGGCCCGCTCGAGGCGCGGCAGGTGGATGTGGCCGGGGATGAGGTCGGTGGCGCTCGACGCCAGCCCGATGAGCGGCTTGCCCAAGTCGGTGCGCCTCAGCCCGCAGCCATACAGCAGCGCCCGGTGCGGCGCCGCCTCGAGCCCCTTGATCAACACATCGCTACGCATCCCACTCTCCTCAGCAGAGGGCATTGACAGATGACGAGTGACGGCGGATTATAGGCCGGCCCCGAAACAGTGTCAAACGCCCCTCCGCGCTCCCCCCAATGTGGCTCAGTGTCGCTCAGAGTCGCTCAGAGTCGCTCAAAATGGCCCACACGCCGTTTGGCGATTCTCGGCCTTCCGGCTCAGTGTCGCTCAGTGTTTGCCAGAGTCGCTCAACGTCGCGCCACACCTGCCCCGCAAGGGGGGGCGGGGGCGCCCCGGGCGGCTCACCGCGCGCTCTCTCTCCCCCCAGTACAACGAGTCTGGGGGGCCATCATGGGCGGGTGGAAACGCGCGAAAATCGCGAAATCCGGAGACTGTACCACCGTTACAGAGTGCATGCCGGGGAG
>VGYV01000869.1 GCA_016872855.1 Planctomycetota bacterium | reverse complement strand
CGATGACGGGGATGGCCTTGGCCGTGACGACCTGGGACGCGGTGGCGTAGAAGGTGAAGCCTGGGACGATCACCTCGTCGCCCGGCCCGATGCCGCAGGCGATGTAGGCGGCGGTGAGCGCCGAGGTGCCGGAGTGGACCGCGAGGGCGTGGTTCACCCCGAAGAGCTTGCGGGCGAATGCCTCGAGCTCATCCACCTTTGTCGGCTTCTTCGGCCCATAGTAGCGTGCGAGCCAGGCGGAGTGGGCCGCCTCCTTTTCCACAACGCGGCGGATGCGCTCGCGCGTGGCCGGGCTGTAGCCCCAGGCCTCGCACAACTCCATGAACTCGTCCGTGCCGATCTTCGGTTTGCCCTTCCCCTCAAAGCCCTGGATTGCTTTGGGGCCGCCGTGCAAAGCCAGGTCCCTTTCGCTTGGGGTCTTCATCCGTGGCCTCCTGTCTGTGTGGAGGGGTTATACAATTTCCGCGGCGGCGGAGCAAGCGCTTGACAGCAAGCGGCAGGTCTGCCATGATGCGCTATGGAGCATCCACAAGAGAGAAGGGCCGCGGGGCGTTCACCGGGCCGCAGTCCGGCAGGCTGTGGCCTGGAGGGGAAGCGAGGCTGGCGATGCCCTATATCCTGGTGGTTGACGACGACGAGGACTTCACGCTCGCCCTGTCTGAGGGCCTGCGCCTGGCGGGTCACGAGGTCCGCGTCGAGCCTCACGTCGGCCGCGCGCTGGAGGCCATTAGGGCGAGGCGGCCCGACCTGGTGGTGCTGGACGTGATGTTCCCGCAGGGGAGTTCGGCGGGGTTCGAGCTGGCCCGCACCCTGCGCCAGGAGCGCGAGGAGCTGAGGAGCATCCCGGTCCTGATGCTGACGGCGCTGGGGCAGAGGTTCCCCTTCGGCTTCGGCCCCGAGGACATAGACGACAGCTCGGTGCCAGTGGACGGCTACCTGGAGAAGCCTGTGGACCCTGACTTCCTGAGGGAAGAGGTGTCGCGGCTGCTGGCGCGGGCCGGCGCGTCCGGACGCCCCGACGGGCCTGGAGCAGAAAGGAGATAGGCATGGCGCAGAAGATCCTGATGGTGGACGACGACGAGGGCTTTCTCCTGGCGGCCGGGAGCCTGCTGGAGGCGGCAGGGTACGACGTCACGCAGGCCGAGAGCGCCGCGCAGGCCAGGGAGCGTCTGGCCTCCGAGCGCCCCGACCTGATCGTCCTCGACGTGCTGATGCCCGGCGAGGATGGATTCACGTTCGCGGACAACATCTCGAAGGACGAGCGGCTGGCGCAGATCCCCGTGGTGCTGGTCACGGCGGTGGCCGAGAGCCCCGGGCAGATGATGTACGCCTTCGAGCGCGACAAGGGGCTCACCGCAGCCGACGTCCTGCCGAAGTCGGAGGCCCACGAGCGGCTGGTGGACACGGTGGCCGCGGTCCTCAAGGACAAGGAGAGATAGCCCCGCCACGCCGCGGGGCCAGCGCACGATGAGCAGACAGAAGATACTGCTGGTGGACGACGACGTGGGCTTCCTGACCGCCAACCGCCTGCTGCTTGAGGCGGCGGGCTACGACGTGCTGACGGCGGAGGACGGCACGGCTGGCCTGGCCGCGGCCCGCGAGCACAAGCCCGCGCTGGTGGTCATTGACGTCATGATGCGGCGCCCCGACGAGGGCTGCGCCCTCGCGCGGGCGCTCCGCAGGGAGGCGGGCCTAGCGGCCACGAAGCTCCTGGTCGTCACCGCCGCGGGGCAGCGATACCAGATGCTCTTCGAGCCCGACGAGCTCTGGCTGCCCGTGGACAAGGTGCTGGAGAAGCCAACCTCAGGGGACGAGCTTGTTGCCGAGATAACCCAACTCCTGGCCGAGGGCCACAAGTGACAGCAAAGCGAATCCCACCGTGTCAAGCCGCGTGCCCGGTGCGCACAGACTCCGGCCGCTACGCGCGCCTTGTTGCCGAGAGGCGTTACGACGACGCCTTCGCGGTCATCACCCGAACCAACCCCTTCCCGTCCGTGTGCGCGCACATCTGCCAGCGCCCTTGCGAGAAGAAGTGCCGCCGCGGGCAGCTCGACGCGCCCGTGGGCATCCGCGCCCTCAAGCACTTCGTCGTCGAGCACGCGGCGCGCCCCGCCCCGGCCCAGCCAACGCTGGACGCCAAGCGGCGCGTGGCCATCATCGGCGCGGGGCCGGCCGGGCTCACCGCCGCGCTCGACCTGCGGCGGCGCGGCTGCCGCGTGAGCGTCTTCGAGCGCCTCAGCCGCCCAGGCGGCATGCTCAACGTCATCCCGCGCTACCGCCTGCCCCAGGAGGCCCTCGACGCCGACGTGCAGGCCATCCTCGCCGAGGGCGTCGAGCTGACCTGCAACTGGGAGGCGGGCAGGGACGGCGCGCCCACCGACCTCCTCGAGAAGGGCTTCGACGCCGTGGTCGTGGCGAGCGGCCTGTCGCGCAGCCGCGGCATCGCGCTCCCTGGCTTCGGCGCCCAGCGCTTCACCGCCGCTATCCCCTGGATGGCCGACGTCTGGCTCGGCAACCGCGTGGACGTGGGGCGCCGCGTGGCCGTCATCGGCGGCGGAAACGTCGCCGCCGACGTCGCCCGCACCGCGCGCCGCCTCGGGGCCGACTTCGTGGCGATGATCTGCCTCGAAAGCCGCAAGGAGATGCCCGCCGAGCCCGAGGAAATCCGGCTCGCCGAGGCCGAAGGCATCCAGATCATCACCCGCCAGGCCCCCAAGCGCGTGCTGAACCGCGAGGGGCAGATCGCGGCCATCGAGCTGATGGCCGTCACGTCCGTCTTCGACGAGGCCGGCCGCTTCCGCCCGACCTACGACCCCGCACGCATCCGCACGCTCAACGTGGACATGGTGGTCCTTAGCGTGGGGCAGGCGCCTGACCGCAGTTGGGCCAGGGGCACGGCCATCCGCACCGACCACCGCGGCCGCGTGGTCGCCGACCGCGACACGCACCAGACCTCTCATCCGCGTGTCTTCCTGGCCGGCGAGGCACTCCGCGGGCCGGGCAGCGCCATCGAGGCCGTGGCCGACGGCCACCGCGTGGCCGA
>VGYV01000868.1 GCA_016872855.1 Planctomycetota bacterium | reverse complement strand
GGGCTATTTCGGCATGCCCCGCAAGGTGAGCACTGAGGCGATGCCCATTGGCGGCGGCAAGGATTTTCCCCGAACGCCCGAAGCCGGCCAGAGCTGGCTCCGCCGCCTCGCCGAGGCCACTGGCCTGGCAACCAGCCGCCTCGAAACCCTCCTCTTCCGCTATGGCACCCGCGCCGAACAGGTCGCCAGGTTCTGCGCCGAGGGGCCGGACGCGCCCCTTCAGCACCACCCCGCCTACAGCGTCCGAGAGATCGAGTTCATCCTCCGCAACGAGCGCGTCGAGCGCCTCGACGACTTGCTGCTCCGCCGCACCGCCATCGCCCTGCTGGGGGAGCTTACCCGCGAGCTACTCGGCGAACTCCTCGCCCTCATGGCCCGCCTGCGCGAATGGCCGCAGGCCCAGACCGCGGCCGAGCGCCATCGCGTCGTCATCCTCCTGCGCGAACGCCACCGCATAGACTTGTCGTGACGCTTCGGCCGAGTCACACTTCCTCCACGAGCCGCAGCCCCATCAGATGGGCCAGGTGGCGAAGGTCGCGGGTGTGGTCGCCGTAGTAGGCCACGCGGTGCAGGGAAGCGTAGTAGTCCTTCGAGCTGGCGCCCAGCGCGCCGCCGCCCCAGTTGTAGAGCAGCTTCGTCGCGTCGCTGACCTCGGCGACGAGCTCCGTGCGGCAGCCGCGCTCGGTGCCCGCCGGCACCTCGGGCACCTCGATGATCTTGCCCGTGAAGACGAGCAGGCTGTTGAGGTGGACCATCTTGGTGAAGGTGAGCTTCTGGCCGATGCGATAGTGGACCTCGGGGACGGCGCCGCCGCGGAGCTCAGCGTGCCGGCGCAGCAGGTAAGGTGCCTCAGGGCCGTCGGGGCCTTCCATCTTGAGCGGCGCGGAGCAGTGGGCAAGGTGGAAGGCGTTCCTGGCCATGTCCACGCCCGCGGCATTGCCGAGGAAGCCGGCCCGATTGAATGCGTGCTGCATCATCAGCATGGTCAGCACGCAATCCGCGTCGCCATCGCACGCCGCGGGAATGCCTCGGCCATTGAGCTGCGAGAAGCCCAGGCACGGGAAGCCGCGTGGCAGCCAGCCCATGCAGGTGCCCACGCAAAGCGCCTGCACGCGGGTCTCGGCGATCAAGCGTTCGAGCGCCAGGGCGGCCCGCGCCGCCTTGACCACGTCGTCGCGCTTCGGCTCGACCACCTGCTTAGCCCGCTCGATCCACCGGGTTGCCGCGGCCTCAGCGGCAGCGGCGTCCACGGTGGCGAGGACCTCGTTGTAGCGGGCGTCGGGGATAGCCACCAGCTCGGTCCCGAGACGCTCCGTGACCTTCGCGGGGGTGAACGACTCGGGCGTGCCCTTGAACGGGGGCGAGACGAGCACGCGGCTCTGCCGCAACAGCGGGACCGCTCGCAGCAGCGACGCCGCCCGCTCCAGGTCCCCGAAGTCGGTCGTGTTGAACAGCGTGACGCGATGCCCTTCTTCGAGCCAGCGGGGCACAAGGCACCAGTCGTGGCCGCCGATGGCCGGCAGGTGGAAGACCGCCGTCGGCCGGCGATGCTGGAAGACGACGGGCATGACCCTGCTCAGGCCGAAGATGCTCGCGCTGATCGCAAGCACCGGGGCGTCAGGGCCGGCCTTCTCGAGCAGCCCTGCGGCCTCCTGGGCATTGGTCGCCTGGCCCACCACGAACTCCACGTTGTCGAGCTTCTTCTCCGCCTCGGCCAGACGTTTCTTGGCCTCTTCGATCTTGGCGACGGGAGTGCCCCAGCTCACGCTGGCCGGAGCGCCGGCCACCATCGCGGCGATGCGGACCTTCGACGGCGCGGGCACGGGGGGCGGCGCCTCGGCGCTCGCCGCCACGTTGCCCGCCGCCCATGCCACACCCCCAAGGGCGCCCGCGGCGCCCAGGAACCCGCGGCGCGTACACTGCTCACACATGTGCAATTCCTCCGCGAGCGGCCCGATGCCCCCGCTCACTTCTTCGCCACGTAGTCCACCACGAGCACCTTGTCGAGAATGGGCTTGAGGACCTCGACGAATGCCTTGTGGGCGGGATGCGGGAGATAGGCGTCGCGGGCCTTCGCATCGTCGAAGGTCACGAGGAAGCAGTGGGTGAACCCGTCGCTGAGCTTCTCGGGGCTGACGTCGGTGCCCCACTCGAAAGAGCGGACGCCGGGTATCTGGCTTGGCAGGGCGCGGAAGCCGTCCTCCACGGCCTTGATCTGCTGCGGCGTGGCCTCAGCCTTGAACTTGAAGAGCACCACGTGGCGAAGCTTGCCCTGCACCGTCCGCGCCGCACACGGACAGGCGCGCATCATAGGGCAGCACCCCGCCACCAACAGCAGCCCCAGAACACCCAGCCCCGTCAGCTTTCTCATCGCATTCTCTCCTTTCTACGGGAAGAGCCTCTAGCGGCTCGGCAGACTACCGCTCTTGGGCACGCGCGCGTCGGGGACGGCCCCCAACGCCTCAGCGAAGGCGGCGGGGCTGAACCTGGCGGCAGCCGCGCGGAAGAAGCCCCGTGTCTCCTGCCGCACGACTTCGTTGGAAGCGGACATCACAAGGAACTGGTTGATAGACACGCCCTCCGCCTCTGCAAGCTCCTTCACCCGCCGATGGATGGGCTCGGCCAACCTGAGGTGAAATCTCTTGGTCATGGGACGCTCCCTGCTCTGCGATTTTGACGCAAGCGCGCCACTCGATGTTCCCGCCCCCACCGACCTCGCGTCGGTGGGAGCGAGGATTGGCAGCTAGGGGCCGCGCACCCACCCCCGCCCCCCTCCCTTTCAGGGAGGGGGAAGGGGGAGGGTGGGGCCGCCCGCTAGTCTCCAATCCTCTGCCCCACTGGCACAAGGCCAGTGGGGGCGAGAACACCACGCGTTGAAGCCTACTCCTTTATCGCCGCGCTCTGGTCAGCAAGCTTGTGGATTTCGGCGGCGAGTTCTTCGGCCAGGTGGGCGGCCGGGACCTCGCGGATGAGTTTGCCGCGGCGGAAGAGGTAGCCCACGCCCTTGCCGGCGGCGATGCCGATGTCGGCGTCCGCTGCTTCGC
>VGYV01000867.1 GCA_016872855.1 Planctomycetota bacterium | reverse complement strand
CGGGGGCCGGTCGTCGGCAGGCCGAGGACGACCGACGTGATGGTGGCCCCCGACACGATGGCGGGCAGGAGCCAGCCGATCGTGCTGACGATAGGGTTGATGGCCACGCGGACGGGGTACTTGAGCAGGAGCTTCAGGCGGGCCACGCCCTTCGCTCGCGCGGTGAGCACGTACTGCTTGCGAAGCTCGTCGAGCAGGTTGCCGCGCATGACGCGGATGAGGCCCGCCGTGCCCTCCAGCCCCACGATCACCACGGGAATCCACAGGTGCTTGAGCAGGTCCCACACCTTGCCCAGCGACCAAGCGGCGCCCTGGTACTCGGGCGAGAAGAGGCCGCCCGCGCTCACGCCGAACACAGTGTAGCCGACGTACATGAAGATGAGCGCCAACAGGAAGCCTGGCGTGGCCAGCCCGATGAAGCCCAGGAACGTGAAGGCGTAGTCGCCCACGGAGTATTGCTTCACCGCCGAGTAGATGCCGATGGGGATGGCGATGGCCCAGGTGAAGATGAGCGTGGCGATGGAGATGACGACCGTGAGGACCAGCCGCTCGCCGATGAGCGTAGCAACGGGCCGGCCCTCCTCGAAGGACATGCCAAGATCGCCCCGGAAGATCATCCCCTCCATCCACCTGAGGTACTGCACGTAGGCCGGCTGGTCGAGCGAGTACTGCTTGCGAAGGGCCGCCACCTGCGCCTCGTCCACCGTCTCACCGGTCTCCTGGAGCGCCGCGATGTAGCTCGTCAGGTAGTCGCCGGGCGGGAGCTGGATGATGGCGAACGTGATTACCGAGATGGCGATCAGCGTCGGAATCATCCAGAGCACACGCTTGACGATCAGGGCGAACATCTCAGGGCAATCCCAGATTCCAAATGCCAGATTCCAGATTGCTCGATCGTCCTCGTCGTCGTCCTCCTCGTCGTCGTCGAACAAGACATTCGAGGACGACGAAGAGGACGATTGAGACCCTAGTCCTGAAGTGCATAGCACTCCGGGGCGGTATTCCCCGGCGAACGGAAGATCCAGCCGTAGACGGCGACTTCGGGGACGTTTCGCATGCGGTCGCTGGCGATGACGATGGTGGGCACCTCGCCAATGGTGCCAATGACCCAGAGGTTCTTGCGGTTCAGCTCGATGATCTCGGCGAAGAGGCGCCGGTGCTCCGCCTCGTCGGGCGTCTGCTGTATCTCGCGGTAGAGGTCAATGCACCGGCGGAGGTCGCCCTGTGGCTCAATGCCGGCCTTGCCGGCAGAGCTGTGCCAGCGGGCATAGCCGATGGCGTGGATCGACTCCGCCGAGTAGGGCAGGAACCAGCGGGGGTCAATCAGCGGCAGCAACTCGTCCGCCGCCCACCACACGCCGACCTGATGCAGCAGTGCGGTCTTGCGGGTGTAGAAGAGCTGGCGAGCCGTCACCTTGACCTCGGTCTTCACCCCCACCTGAGTCCAGTCGTGGGCGACCATCTCCAGCATCCTGGCGTTGCCCGTCATCGAGGTGGTCTCGATGAAGAGGGAGAGCGGCGCACCGTCGGGGCGCAGGCGGACGCCGTGGGCGTCGCGCGCCGAGAGGCCCATCTCGTCGAGGAGTTCATTGGCCCTCGCCGCATCGTGCCGGATATGGGCGCGCTCGTACTCAGGAGAGGCATATGGCGAAGCTGGCGGCGGGGCACACTGCCGAGGCTTGCCGATGCCGAAGTAGGCCACCTCATTGATGGCCTCCCTGTCGATCGCATGGGACAGTGCGATACGGAAGCGCCTGTCGGCAAAGATGTTACGAAGCACGGGGTCCGTCTTGAGGTTCAGGTTCGGGGCGAGCTGCATGACGCTCCCGCCGGCGCTGATCCAGTGGAGCACGCGGTAGCCGGCCTTCTTGCGGTTCTCCATGAACAGCGGGTAGTTGGCGAAGTCCATGTGGCGGCTCTGCATGCCCACCTCGCCGTTCATGGCCTTGAGGTTGATGGTCTCCACGTCGAAGATGCCGAATGTCACGCGGTCGAGGTAGGGGAGCTGGCGGCCATCGGGGTCCACCTTCCAGTAGTAGGGGTTCCTGCGGAAAGAGATGGGCAGCGAGGTGGCATCGTGGATGAGCCAGGCCCAGAGGCGGGGGCATTCGGGGTTTCTCCAATCGCGCCTCTCGCCGAAGAGCTGGTACCAGAAGTGGAAGCCCTTGGCCTTCGCCGCCGCCTCGAGCTTCTCCTTGGGAACGTAGTTGGGATGGAACTGCTTGAGGTAGTGGGCGGGGAAGTCGAGGAGGGGGTAGCTGAGGCCGGAGGCCATCATCTGGAGGAAGAGGCCGTGGGGCGCCTTGAAGCGGAAGCGGACCGTGTAGTCGTCGAGCTTGTCGAGCTTGACCAGCTCGCCGCCGCGGCGGAAGTCCACAGGGGCGATGGGGGTGAGTTCGGGGTCCTGAAGCACATCGCGGTACCAGAACATCAGGTCGTCGGCGGAGAACGGCTGGCCGTCGGACCAGCGGACGCCGCGTCGGAGCCAGAAGGTATAGGAGCGGCCGCCATCGGCGATCTCCCAGCGTGTCGCCAGGTTGGGCAGGATGCGGCGGCCCATCGGATCCCAGCGCACGAAGCCGTCGTAGGACAGGCGTGCCTCATACACCCCGGCGTCGTTCGTGTCCGTGGCGAAGCGTGCCCACGTGCCGCCGTATGGGCCGCGCTGCTCGGGCGGCACGATGACAAGGGGATTGTCGGGAAGCCGCTCGGCCACGGGCGGGAGCGAGCCGGCCCTAACCTGTTCGGCGAGGCTCGGGGCTTCCTGAAAGGCGCGGCCTCGCTCGGCCGGCCACTCGGCCACGGCGTGGAGGGCCTTGGGCTCTTGCGGGTTCCGCTCGGGCACCGCGATGCCTTCGAGCGAGGCCAGCGGCGTGTCGCCCGCGCCCGACAGCGCCCAGGTGGCGCGCGCCAGCAGCTCCACGACGACCAGCAGGCCGAGCGACACGGCCAGGAAGCAACCCAGGATCACCAGCGTCCGCTTCATCGTCCACCTCATCCGCGTTGCCGCACTCTACCCGCCTTGCGGAGAGAATGCAAGCGCGG
>VGYV01000866.1 GCA_016872855.1 Planctomycetota bacterium | reverse complement strand
AGGGCGCTGTGGCCGCGCCGTCGTGCGGGACGACAAAGCGAAGACTACTCGCTACGGGCTGCGCCTGCCGCTGGCCGTCCTGTCGCCACCGGCGCGAAGCTCGAGTTGGCCGCGGAGCCTCCGCCAGCCGACCGGCCCGCCATCGTGGTTGGCGACTGCGAGGAGAAGCGCAAGGCCGGCATTGATGCGGTGCAGATTCCGCCCGAAGGGTTTGTCGTCAAGACCGCCCCAAACCGCGTCTACCTCGTGGGCAGCAAGGATGGAACGTCCTGGGCTGTTGTGGACTTCCTGGAGCGGTTCGTCGGCGTGCGCTGGTATTGGCCGGCGCAGTACGGCGGGCGGTCCGTCCCTCGCCGCGCCTCGCTCGCCATCCCTCCCGCACACTATCGCGGCCAGCCCGTTTTCGCCCATCGGACGATGTACCAGGACTGGTATTGGCTCCAGGCGCGCTCTTTCGATGAGCAGTTGCTCCCCATGCCGCCGGGCGTCCTGCCCGACGGGGCGCAGACGCTTTGGATGGGGGACCATTTCCGGCTGATGCGCCAGGGCAATAGCTGGCCGTACGAGGCCGTGCAGCACGGGGCGCGCGTCTACGAGTTCATCGGCCAGGTGCCGAAAACCAACGAGGCGCTTTTCGCCGTCATGGAAGATGGCAACCGGAACTTCGAGCTGCTCTGCTACAGCGCGCCGGAGACGCTAGCCTTCTACCTCGATGGTCTGGAGCGTGCCTGGGGGAAGGCCGGCGCAGGGCGCCCATTGCCGGCAATGGGCTCCCGCCCAGGCGGCATCACGCGCAACAGCGTCACCGTCTGGTCTCCAATGGACATGGGCACGAGATCGCTTGGTGCTGCCTGCCACTGCCCGGCCTGCCGGGCGACCCTGGCCAAGGGCGGTGAGGAGCTTATCATCGGCTCGCTCGTGAAGCGATTGTGCGAGGACCTGAGGAATCGGGGCTTCCTGGCCGGGACGTCGGTTCTGAGCTACGGCGGGGCCTGTTTCATCACCGCCGCGCCCACGTATTACGTCTGGAATCGCGTACTGTGGAACCCCGAGCTGGACGTTGACGCCACGCTCGACGAAATGTGCCGTCGGCTTTTCGGCCCGGCCGCGGCCAGCGCGCGCGAACTCCTGCGGCTCCAGTGCGAGCGCTGGGAGGGCACGTCCCTGTCGCGCCCGCTGCACGTCGGCGAGAACCGCATCCCGCCCAGGCTGTTCCGTGAAGTCTGGCCTCCCGACGTGGTGGCGAGGATGAAGGCGCTGCGCGACAAGGCACTGGCCGAGCTGGCCGAAGCCCCGGATGCCCGAAAGTCCTTTCTCTACTGGACATGGGCGTTCGACGCCTTTGTCGAATACGCGGGGCGTATCGAAGCAGTCATGGCTCAGGGCGCTGACGCCGCCCCGGAGGCGACGCCGTCGAACGGCGATGCGGAGGCGCGATTCGGGGGCGGGACGGCGGATGTCAACCATGCCAGGATCGCCCGGGTGCGCAGGCAAGATGGCCTCGTTGCAGGTCAGAGCGAGGTCGTGTTCGACCTCTCCTGGGGCCACACCTGGCGCGCGAAGTGGACGGAGCCGGCCGCGAGGAACGTGACCGGCAGGGACCTGCCGATCGAGAGCCGGAGCGCGGCCTGGGTGTTCGCGAAGTTCCAGAAACCTGCTGGTGACGGCTATTCGCACTCGCCTGAGGACGCCAGCGAGATCGCCTACAACCTCATCCAGAACTGTGGGGACGACTCCATCGAGTTCGACAGCGCTTCGCCGATGAACCTTCGCGTGCATCACAACTTCATCCTGGATGGCATGTGCCTGCTGTCGTTGTGCCCGGTCATGGGCGGCGGGCTGACCATCGATCACAACCTCTTCTACAACTCGCCGGAGAACGGCTCCGCGAATGGCGCGTGGATCAAGCTGGGCACCCCCTGGGGCAGTGCCCTGCCGACCGTGGGCATGCGGCTCATCCACAACACGGTGGTCCAGACGCGCGACACGTTCCAGTGGTGCGGCGAAGGCCACCGCTACGAAAACAACGTCCTGGAGAACAACGTCATCTACATCGCCAAGTCGCAGGATTGGAGAATGCCGGACTTCGTTCTCAGCCGCCACAGTCTTTACTGCGGGCCAAGAATCGATCCCAAGCACATCTCTGAGATGACCCACGGGGATCAGCCGTTCGTGGCGATGAGACCAATGGACTTCAACCTCCGCGCGGAAAGCGCGGCCGTGGACGCCGGCGCCGTTGGCAAGGACTACCATCACGAGGCCCGCGGCAAAGCCCCGGACCTCGGCGCCATCGAGCTGGGCGACACCTGGAAGTTCCCTCGCCCGGGTCCCCGCTGGGCCAAAGGCAGCGAGATCGCCAACCGCCCCGCGCCTCCGGCCTCGTTGCCACGGAAATGGGTGGGGCTGGAGCAGGCCACAGAATCCAGGTGAACTCGCGTTACCGCCACGGCGCGGCGGACGCACCGACCGGCCACGTTGCATGAAGGAGAAGGGAATGTCGAATGCCAGCACCTGGGCCTTCGTGATGGGCGGAGTGGTTGCCCTGGCCTGCGGGGCGTCCGGCGCACCTGCCGGGGAGATTCAGAAGATTCTGGACAACTCGAAGGCATTCGCGGCGATGCCGAAGGTGAAGCACACGCCGGCCTTCCGCCTGGAGTCCTTCGAGCCAGTCCAGGCGCGCCCCGAGGCGAAGGGGAAGCAGTGGTGGTACATCTGCGATGGCGACGAGCGGATCGGATTGATCACGACCTGGGTGAACCACGCCGAGCTGTTCCGATTCTCGCCCGAGGTCGCCAAGGGGGCGAAGTACGAGATTCCCGCCATCTACCATTGGGCGAACCTGATCGGGGCACGGCTGCCGCTGGAGATGTGCGGCTATCACTCGCCCGTGCCGCCCATCGAATCGTTCAAGCTCACTTTCACCAAGGACAAGGGCGGTTCGCTGGAGTTCAAGTCCGAGCAGACCCACAAGGGCGGCTACAGCGGGGGCACCGAATTCCGCCTGGCCTGGGACGACCGCCTCGGCTACGTGCTCCACTGCGCCAGCCACCT
>VGYV01000865.1 GCA_016872855.1 Planctomycetota bacterium | reverse complement strand
TCATGTTTGCCAAGCAGGGCGATGCCTTCGCCAAGAAGATCGTGGCCGACACCATCGTGTGTCTTGCCACGGCGATGGGCAGCCTGATCAACACGTTCAACCCCGACATGATCGTGCTCTACGGCGGCATGACCAAGGCGGGCAGCCAGCTCTTCGGCCCCCTCCGCAAGGAGGTGGCCCGCCGCTGCTTCAAGGTCGGCGCGCGCCGCTGCAAAATCGTCCCCAGCAAGCTCGGCGGACACGCCGGCGTCATCGGCTCCGCACTGTCAGCCCTCCACCTCCTCGGGGAACGCGCCTGAGCGGCTCGTCAATGGCCAAGCAGGACGACAAGCCGAACGACCCCCGCTCGCTCCGCCGCCAGGCGCGCGAGGTGGCCGATTCCCTGGCCATCGCCTTCATCCTGGCCATGATTATCCGCCACTACATCCTCGAAGTCTTCAAGATTCCTACCAAGTCCATGGAGCCCACCCTTCTTGGCGATCCCTCGACTGGGGACAAAATCCTCGTCAACAAGTTCGCCTACGACTTCCGCGACCCGCGCCGCTGGGAGATCGCGGTGTTCAAGTACCCCGAGGACACGACGAAGAACTACATCAAGCGCATCGTGGGATTGCCTGGCGAGACGATTCTGGTGCAGTACGGCGACGTCTACATCACACCGCCCGACGAGGAGGCCGAGTGCCGCATCGCCCGCAAGCCCTGGAGCGTCCAGCAGGCCCTCTGGCGCCTCACCCCGCACCTCCAGAACCCCGAGGCCAGGCCCAAGCCCTGGCGGGTGACCAGTCCCAACGGCGAGCAAACGTGGTCCGCCGACAGCGAATTCACCCTCGACGCCGCCAGCCCGCCGCGCGGCGAGGCGGAACTTCGCTACACGCGCGAGATACGCGTCTACGATGTCTCCGACGGCATGGTCCCGCCCAAGCCGGAGGCCCGCCTGCTCACCAGCGATATCATGGCGGAGTTCTCGCTCATCCCCAGGCAGCAGGCGGGCTCCCTCAGCGTGGAAATCCCCATCGTGAAACACGAGGCCACCGACGACAGCCGGAGCAGCGCCGACCTGCTGGACTTCTGGGAGGCCAGGTTCCCGCTGGACCGTGCGGGGGCCTCCCCTGAGGTGTGGCGCTCCGAGGCGCTGGTTGCCGCAGGCGCCACGTGCAGGCTTCCCACGGGCAAGCCCTCCCTGATCCAGGTCGCTAACGTGGACCTGACCTTCATCGTCCGCGTGGATGGCGTGGAGCTGGTCCGCAAGGAGTACGACTGGCCCGACAGGGTGGCGGAGTCCTCGAAGTTCAGGAACGAAGCCAGGCTCCGCATCCGATGCAACGGGGCACACGTCACGGTGCGCGACCCGAAGCTCTACGTGGACGTCTACTACACCCAACACCCCCAGAGGCGCGGCGTTCGCTACTTCGTGGGCAGGGAGCGCGACAAGGACATCTATGCCGGCACCCCGTGCCGGCTCGGGCCGGACGAGTTCTTCGCCCTCGGCGATAACAGCGCGAATTCCAACGACAGCCGCGGCTGGGAGAAGAGCGGCGCGGTGCCGCGCAGCTACCTCGTCGGCGAGGCCTTCCTCGTCCTGTGGCCCCTCGGGCGCATGAAGTTCGTGCGCTGAACCGCCCTCGGCCAAAGGAGTCCCATGGCGCTCCTCCAGTGCGAGAACCTCGTGAAGGTCTACGGCAGCCGCCGCGTGGTGGACGACGCCAGTTTCGAGGTGGAGCCGGGCGAGATCGTCGGCCTCCTCGGCCCCAACGGCGCAGGCAAGACCACCTCCTTCCGCATGACCATCGGCATGATCCGACCCAACGCCGGCCGCGTGCTCTTCCGCGGCCAGGAGATCACCCGCCTGCCCATGTACAAGCGCGCGCGCCTCGGCATGGGCTACCTATCGCAGGAGCCCTCCCTCTTCCAGCGCCTCACGGTCCGAAACAACCTCCTCGCCATCCTCGAAACCCTCCCCATCACCCGCACCGAGCGCTTCCGCCGCCTTCAGCAGCTCATGACCGACTTCGACCTGACAAAGGTGGCGAAGAACATGGCCTCGAACCTCTCGGGCGGCGAGCGCCGCCGCCTCGAAATCGCACGCGCCCTCATCACCAATCCCCTCGTCTTCCTCCTCGATGAGCCCTTCTCAGGCATTGACCCCAAGAAGATCACCGACATCCAGAACATCATCCTCGGCCTCCGAGCCAAGGGCATGAGCATCCTCCTCACCGACCACAACGTCCGCGACACCCTCAAAGTCACCGACCGCGCCTACATCATTGACCAGGGCCGCATCCTCGCCCACGGCTCCCCCGCTGAAATCGTCGAGCACGCCGACGTCAAGCAGCGCTACCTCGGACACGAATTCACAATGTGATTTCCGATTGCCAATCGCCGACTTCCGATTTCAATCTGGAATCTGTAATCTGGAATCTGGGATGCAGGCTCCGCCTGCCATCGCCGTCACGATGGGTGACCCGGCCGGCATCGGCCCGGAGGTGGTCGTGAAGGTCCTCGCCGACGAGGGCCTGTGCGCCGCCTGCCGCCCTGTCGTCTTCGGCGACGACGCCGCCCTCCGCGAAGCCGCCCGCCGACTCGCCCTCCCCGCCGACTGGGCTACGACAGAGGCCATCGCCGAGCCAGAGGGCTCGGAGCGGCTCCCAGCCGCTGTGGGCGGGGCCTCCGCGCCCCGCGCGGGGCAGGGACGCCCCGCCCACAGTGCTCGGGTCCTCGACCTCGGCGGCTGCCCCCCCGGCCTCCTCTTCGCCGCCCGGCCCACCCGCGAGGGTGGTGCCGCATCCCTCCGCTACGTCGAGGCGGCCGTCGCCGCCGCTCGCTCCGGCGCCGTCGCCGCCATCGCCACAGGCCCCATCCACAAGCAGGCCATCGCAATGGCCGGCTCCCCCTTTGCCGGCCACACCGACCTCCTCGGCCACCTCCTCGGCGTCGAGCACCCCGTGATGATGCTCGTCGGCGGACCGCTCCGCGTCGCCCTCGTCACCCACCACATCCGCCTGGCCGACGTGTCCGACGCGCTCTCCACCGAGGCCATCGTCGCCACCGCCCGCGAGGTGG
>VGYV01000864.1 GCA_016872855.1 Planctomycetota bacterium | reverse complement strand
CGAGCTTGCCCGTCTCCAGGGCCGTGCGGCCGCGGCTTGCCAGCGTGAGGTACTGCTTCTGCGCCTCTTCGCCGAGCTCGGCGAAGCGCGCGGCCACCTGGTCGCCCCACTGGCCCTGGCGAATCGCGGCGGGGGCCGCCTGGCAGGCCTGGAGCGCCGCGCCGAGCCGCCCCTCCTTCTGAAGCTCTGCGAGGCGGCCGCTCACCTCGGCGTACACCCCGTCGCCATCCACGCTCAGCGCCTGCTGCCGCGTGGCCAGGCGAGCCCGCAGGCGGATGGCCCAGGACGTGTCGCCGGCGACCAGGAGGGCGCGGCGCAGGCGCAATGCCGCCTCGGCATGCGCATCGGGGTTCGCCTTATCGAAGGCCAGCGCCTCCTCGACGACCCGCAGATCGCCCTCCGCGAGCACAGGCTCGGGAAGCGGGGAGGGTGCCGTGGGGGGCCGCGGCTCCTTCGGCACTTCGACCTCGCGGCCCTTCGCCTGCTTCCCCGGCGGAGCGACGGGCGCCGGCGGCGCCTCGCGTCGCGAGCGGGATCTCGACCAGATCGCCCAGACGCTGGCCACGACGAACGCCACGGCGAGGGCAGCGAAGGCGGCAGTCCACCCGGCCTGTGCCCGCTTGCGGCGGCTCCCGGCCGCCGCCTCTCCCGCGGGCGCCGCGATGCCCGGCAGCGGGGGTGCCTCCGGCGGCGGACCCCGGTCCGGGAGCGCCACGGGGGCGATGGCAGGCGGTGCCGCGGCGCCGGGCGCCGGCAATTCGGCGGCGCCCGCCCGCAGCGCGTCGAGGGCGTGCAAGACGTCGGCCGGGCTTTGCGGCCGTTGGGCCGGGTCGGCCGCGGTCATCCGGCACACCAGGTCGCTGACCACGGCGGGCACCTCGCCCCGCACCATTGCGGGCGGCAGGACCGGCCCGAGGTCGGCGCGGCCGGGCCGGTGGCCCGTGACCGCGTGGTAGAGCGTGGCGCCGAGGGAGTAGATGTCGGAACGAATGTCCGCGTGGGCGATGGGCGCGAGCAGCTCGGGCGCGGTGTAGCCTGGCGCGCCGATGGGAATACCCGTGGCGGCCACGGAGGGGTCGCCGGCCAGCCGCGTCGCCCCCAGGTTGCACAGCCGCGCCGTCCCGTCCGCGAGGAGGAGGATGTTCGCGGGCTGCACGTCGCGGTGCGTGAGGTCCAGCTCGTGCAGGTGGGCGAGCGCGAGGGCGAGCTGGCGCGCGATGTCGAGCGCCCGTGCCACGGGCAGGGGCCCGCCGCGGAGCGCCTCGCGCAGGCTCTGGCCCTCGACCAGCTCCACGGCGTAGTAGTGGTAGGGGCCGTCCTGGCCCATGTCGAGCGCGCCGACCAAGTTCGGGTGGTCCACCCGCCCGGCGCAGCGGCCTTCGGCCAGGAAGCGGTCGAGCAGTTCGTCATCGGCCGCGGCCGCGGGGGCCAGCACCTTGAGCGCCACGGGCCGCTCCATCGAGAGCTGAAGCCCCTTGAAGATGGCCCCCAGCCCCCAGGGCTCGAGCTTGGCCCAGATGCGATAGCCGCTGATGGCCTGGAGGTATTCGGGGCGGGTCAGGTAGTCGAGGCCAAGCTCCCCCTCGAGTTCGCGGAGCTGTGCCTCGGCCAGGAAGCCCTTCTGCGCGAGCACCTGGAGCAGGTCCTGCGCCAGCTCGAGCGTGCGGGCCGCCTCGCAGATTTCCACCGCGCGGCGCAGCTTCGGCCCGTCCAGCCAGCCCCGCTTGAGCAACAGCTCGGCGACCAGCGCATCGTCTTCGGGACGCATCGCCCCTGCTCCCAGACCCCCTCCGCCCGACGCCCAGTATATGAAAGCCCCGGAGACAAGTCAATGCCGGGGACGGAGCGGAGTCCGCTCAGCGGCCGGAGAGCCTGCCCGGCCCCAATCGTCCTCGTCCTCGTCGTCGTCCTCGTCCTCGTTGGGGAGTTCGGCAGCGCTCAGTTGGGGAAGGCGTAGCGTGGCGGCAGGTTGCGCGCCCCCTCGGCCTGCCAGGGCCAGTGGCCGAACACGTCCTCGCCGTCGTCGCCACAGATGTCCAGCGTGGTCCAGCCGAGCAGGCAGTCAATCAGCTCGAGGTAGCGGATGTTGAAGACGAAGCCGTGATGGCCGAAGTGGATGAAGTGGTTGCACGCGGGGGCGTAGCCGGGCCGCCGCGGGAAGTGCTGAATCCAGCCGGCGATGCCGCCGTAGTAGCTGTAGAGCGTCTCCTGCTTCTCCACGTCGTAGTCGCCCCAGCCCAGCTCCTCATAGGTCCAGAGGCCCAGGCCGCGGCTGCGGTAGTAGCACTTGGTCGTGCCCACCCGGTTGCCGCCGATGCCCGAGAAGGTGCCCTCGATATTGCCGCCGCCGACCCCGATCAGGCTCACGCCGCACAGGAAGAAGGCGTTCGATGGCTTGGGCGTGTAGGTGACGCCGATCTCGATCATCTGCGCCGCGTCCCTGCCCCGTGCCCGCCAGTACGAGGCGCACCCCGTCACGCAGGAGAGAGCGACCACCAGGCACACGCTCACGCACACACGCCGCACAACGCCAGACACCTTCATCCAGAACTCCTCGTGCCGCGGAACAACGCGGGCCGGCGCCCCGCCGGCCCGCCGCCCGTCCTCCCCACCTTTATACCAGTTCCGGCGATCTTCCGCAAGCGCAGGAGCCTCCATGCCACAGGCAGAACAACTGAGAGTACGCATTCAGCATAGCCCAAGGAGGTAGGAGTCTGTAGTGCGGCCTTCAGGCCGTATCTTGCGCTTGAGAGTTTGTAGTGCGGCCTTCAGACCGTATCTTGCGCTTGGGGTACGGGCTGAAGCCTGCACTACGAACTCGTTGCGCTGGACTCGCGGGGGCGGCGGCGCTATGATCTTGCCCGGGACAGCCGCCAGACCGGCCACATGCTACGACTACCGCGATGGAGAAGGATGACGATGAAACGCTCAAGCCCCAAGACGCCCGCTTCCGAGCCCAAGGCCCGCAAGCTGTCCCGCACCCACAAGCCCGACGACATGTCGGTCGAGCAGTGGCAGGTGGCCCTCCGCCGCCAGTTCGGCCGCGAGCTGGCCTACGAGCTGGAGAACCTCGGCTCA
>VGYV01000863.1 GCA_016872855.1 Planctomycetota bacterium | reverse complement strand
GCGACATGGCGCGGAACCACGACCACTACCTCCACGGTGCGCCCCGGAAATGAGCGAGCGCTTCGCCGATAGCTTTTTCTTCTTCGCCTTGCTGGACAAGGGCGACGAAGCGCATGACAAGGCCACCGAAGCGGTTGGCGAGCTTCACCACGATCTCGTCACGACCCCCTGGGTGCTTCTGGAGGTCGGGGACGGTCTTGCGGCGCCTCGAACACGGCGCCGCTTCGTCGCGCTGCTTGAGTTCATACGGGCACGCGAGGACTTCCACGTGGTCCGTGTGGATCAGGCGACCTATGACCGTGCCGTTGAGCTGTACTCCCAGCGCGCCGACAAGGAGTGGACGCTGACCGACTGCACCTCTTTCGTGGTGATGCGCGAACGCGGCATTCGGGATGCGTTGACAGGCGACCACCACTTTGAGCAGGCCGGCTTCACGGCGTTGCTCAAGTAGTCGCTCTCGATTTCTGTCAGTTTGGGTTCGGGACCGTGCGGCCGAGACTCGGTTGAGTGCGAGCGCCCACCGGTGTGTGGCAGAAGGGGATTGGGATGGAGTTGGGAGACGCCGAGCGCCTGTTGGCTCAGCGGATGCTTGCCCGCCGCGAGAGGCGCGCCGGGTCGTGGCGGCGGATGCGATGGTTGTGTCTTGCGCTGTCCGGCATGCAGATGGGCCTGGGCGCATACGCCCTGTGGCTTACCCACTGTCCGTTGGCAGACTGCAGTCTAGCTGACCTGCTCCACTCGGGCCCGCCAGCGGTGCAGACGCTGGCACTCGACCGCGACGCGATGGCGGGATACCTTGAATTCAGGTTCCGCCGTTCAGTCATGCTATCTACATTCCAGGCTCTTGCCGTGCTCCAGATCGGCTTGGGCATCTGCCTCCTTGCGGACACAGTGGCAGGCTGGAACCGCCACTTGACCGACGCGCTGCTGACCAAGGTCCTGCGCACGGAGTTGTCAAGACAGGAAGCCAATGAGCCGAGTCCTTGAGGACATCAGCAGCGAGGCGCTTGCCCTGCCGCCGAAGGACAGAGCGCTTCTGGCCAGGCACCTCCTGGCCTCGCTCGACGAGGAGCCCGAGGAAGATGTCGAGGAGCTTCGGTACGCCGAGGCGGAGCGGCGGCATCAGGAGTTTCGTGAGGGGAAGGCGAAGATGCTCCCCGCCGCGGAGGTCTTCGCGCGGGTGAGGCGCAGCCTCCGGTGAGGGAGGGCGGGTTGCTGCCGGCACCCCCGGGCAACTTGCGCCCCCCCGTGACGCGCGGGGGCGCAAGTTGGCGGGTCGGAACGCCATATCTCTATAGCAGTCCAGCGGTTACGGAGTTACCCACATTGCGCCGGTGGGGTGTGTGCAGGGGGCGCAAGTTGGTTCCAGGCACTCATGATGCAGAGAATCGCCGATCCGGGCAACTTGCGCCCCTTCGGGGGGGGCGCAAGTTGCTCCGGCGCTCGGGTCGGATGAACCGGTCTGCTCCCGGGGAGGGCGGGGCTATTGGAGCTTCTTCTCGATCTCGCGCATCTGGGCGCGGAGCTCGTCGCGCTCCTTGGAGAGGGCGGCGATCTCGGGCTTGGCGTCCTCCAGCTCTTTGAGCTTGGCGTCGTAGGCCTTGCGGGCCTCGTCGCGGGCCTTGCGGGCGGCGACGAGTGGCTCAGCGTCGCGGGCCTTGTCGCGGGCGGCGCGGGCGGCCTCGCGCTTCTCGCGGGCGGCCTTCACCTCGGCGTCGTCGCCCTTCTCGATGGCGCGGCGAATCTCGTCGAGCTTCTTGCGGGCCTCGGCGCGGGCCGCCTTGGCCTCGGGGGCATCGCCCTTGTTCTTCTCGATCTCGTCGAGGAGCTTCTTCGCGTCGGCGTTGGCCTCGACCTTGGTGCGGACGAGCTTGCTGAAGGCGCTGCCGGCCTCCTCGTCGGCCTTCGTCGCCGCCTCGTAGCCGGCGTCGGCCTTCTTCTTCTCCTCGTAGGCGGCCTCCGCCTTGTCGAGGGCCGCCCGAAGCTCGGCGACCTGGGGGGACTTGCGGATTTCGTCGCGCAGCGCCTCGCGCTTCGTCTCCAGCGCGTCCCTCTTGTCCTTCAGTGCGGCCAGCTCCTTCTTGAGGGCCTCGGCGTCGGCCGCCTCGCCGGCCCGAGCCGGCCCGGCCGCCAAGGCCAGCACCACGCACAGCCCGGCCAGCAATGCGTTCCGCATGTTCCGCTCCTTTCCCCAAGCTAACGTGACGGGACCATTCCGGCGCGCCGCCCGCGCCGGGTGTGCCATTCTACATGATCCCGCCCGCCATCTGCAACTTGCCGGATACCGCAGTTTGGTGTAAGCTTCCGATGATGCTGGCTGATTGGCACAGCAGTTGCTCCTCAGACGGGCGGAAACGCGACGAGGGTCTTTCAGCTTGGAGCGTAACCCGTGTCGCCGAAAGCACTTGTGGGAACGGGAGAGGAAAGGAGAGAAGGGATGAGCATCAGGCGCGTGCTGGTTTCCGCGACGGTGCTGTTGGGCTTCGCCACACTGGCCGGCGCCGAGGCCACGTGGCGCGAGAAGATGAAGGAGCGCGTGGCCGAGCGAATCGCCGAGGTGAAGGAACAGGTCGCCACCCTGCGGCAGGCCGTGGCCGACTTCTTCGTGGCCAAGGACGCGGGGAACCGCGAGGCCGCGATGGCCGCCGTGAAGAAGGCCAAGGATGCCTGGCAGGCCCTCCCCGAGAACCTCCGCACCAGGATCGAGGAGAAGCGCCCGGGCACCGCCGCGCGGCTCAACGCCCTCGAGGAGGAGTACGAGCTGGCCGACGACGAGCCGGCCGCCCTGGGCGTCGTGGTCGCCCCCGTCGTGCCGGTGGTGCCCGTGGTCCCAGTTGTGCCGCCGGTTGTCCGCGAAGGCACCGTGGTCCGCGAGGGCACCGTGACCGGCCCAGGCGGAAAGACCACCACCGTCGAGGGCACGACCACGCGAGAGGGCGGCACCGTGACCCGCGAAGGCACGATCACCGGCCCAGGCGGCAAGACGGTGGAGAAGGAGGCGACCTGGACGCGGGACGGCAACGTCGTGACCCGCGAGGGCCAGACCACCGGCCCCGGCGGCAAGACCGTGACGAGCCAGGAC
>VGYV01000862.1 GCA_016872855.1 Planctomycetota bacterium | reverse complement strand
CGTGGGGCGGGGCGGCCTCTCATTCTCACATTCTTAAGAATGTGAGAACGACGGCCGACGCGACGGACGAGCTGGTCTATCGCGACGCCTACGCCAAGCCGACGCAGGGAGCCAAGTCGCTCATCCAGTGCCACACGCTGCTCCAGAGCACGGGCCTCGCCGAGGTGCCGGTCGGCGAAGGGCTGATGCTCCTCTGCCAGCTCCTCATCGGCGAGAAGCTCGAAACCAATGCCGTCGCCCAGCACTTGCTCGTGAACCTGCTCGACTACGCCGCGGCCTACAAGCTCGAGTTCCGCCAGGTCGCCGCCTGCGCCACCGACCCGATGCTGGCCAAGACGCTCGACGAGATCGGCCTGAGATACGCCAAGGCCAGCACCCCGCTTGAGGCCCTCGGCGGCGCGGCCAGGGTCGCCATCGTCTCCGCCTCTCCCGCCAATCTGAAGGCCCTCGCCGACAATGCGGATAAGGTCAAGGCATTCCACGACGCTGGCGGCTGGCTGGTCCTCCACGGTCTCACGCCCGAGGGCCTGGCCGACTACAACAAACTGGTCGGCTTCGACCACATGATCCGCCCCTTCCGCCGCGAGCGGGTCAGCCTCCCGCCCGTCCGCAACCCGCTCATGGCCGGCCTCACGCTCAACGACATCGTGATGTACTCCTCCCAGCGCATCTTCCCCTGGACCCAGGGCAACTACGTCGCCAATGACACCTTCTCCTTCGTCGTGGACTACGAGGACGTCGCCCCCTTCGCCAAGTTCGAGGACAGGTACGACCCCGAGCACCCCGACCGCAACCCCTCGAACCTGGTCAACGGCATGGTCTCGGCCGACGCCTGGAAGTACATCGTCAACCGCGAAGCCCCCGCAGCCGGCCCCCTCGACTTCCCCCTCGACTTCCCCAAGGAGGTCGAGATGGTCGAGATGGAGTGGATCGGCAACACCTTCTACTACCCCGTCACCAAAGTGCAACTCGTCCCCGATGGCGCCGACGCGAAGGCCGCGACCTTCGCCACCCAGCCGACCAACGAGCCGCAGACCTTCCCCATTGACCCCCCGCTGAAGGGCAAGAACATCACCCTCCGCCTCGCCGGGTGGCTCAAGCTGCCCGACAAGCGACCCGTCACCGGCCTCGATAACATCCGCCTGAAGGCCAGGCGGTCGCCCGAGTTCTACAAGGCCGTCAAGCCCCTCCTCAACATCGGCTCCATGATGGAATACCCCCGCGGCAACGGCGGCATCGTTATGTGCAACCTACTTCTCAAGGACCGCGAGGACGTGCCGGCCAACTACGCCAAGAAGCGCAACATCCTCACCACCCTCCTCCGCAACCTCAAGGCCCCCTTCGCCGGCGGAAAGGCCATCATCGCGGGGGCCAACCTCAACTACACGCCCATTGACCTCTCGAAGCACGCCAACCAGTACACAGGCGAGCAAGGCTGCTTCGGCGACAAGCGCCTCACCCTCAAGGACCTCCCCACCGGCCGCCAGACCCTCGCCGGTGTGCCCTACGACATCTTCGAGTTCCGCACCTCGCCCGTGCCAACCATCCTCATGCTCGGCGGGCGCGGCATCCCCGGCAACCTGAAAGAGGAGATACGCGGCGTGCCCGTTGGCCGCAAGGCCGACGCCCTCTTCTTCCTCATGGCCGCCCGGCTCGACCAGCGGATGAACCCCAACGAAGTCAAGCAGAAGAAACGCTACGAGATGGCCCGCTACGTCGTCACCTACGCCGACGGCAAGACCGAGGACGTGCCCCTCATCGCCGAGATTGACCTCGACGACTACCGCCAGAAGGAGCCGAGGGCCATCCCTGGCGCCCAGATAGCCTGGGTTCGCCCTTACGAAGGCGCCGACCTCTCCGCCGTCCTCTACTCCAAGCAATGGACCAACCCGCGTCCCGACATCGAGATCAAAACCCTCGACCTCCTCTACGGCCCCGACCGCCGCGGCGTCCCGGCCCTCGTCGCCCTCACCGCGGCAATGGGGAAATGATCCGCCATAGAGGGGCCGCGGCGCCGCCACGGTCAAGTCGGGCGATCCCGGCCCGAGGGTACGCAGCACAGGAGTTCCGGCGTGATTGAGCTCAGCGAGTTCGACAGAACAATACGTGAACTGACAGGCGAGCACCCTGAGGCAAGACCATTTCTATGTGAGGGCTCGCCATTCGGCTGCGATGTCTTCCTGGTTGGCCTCAACCCTGTGACCCCAACGCCATTCTGGCCTTATTGGCGACTCCCCTACGGCTGCCACAAGAAGGAATGGTTGGGGGACTACAGGGACTACCTGGTCCGTAGCGGTGATCGAGGGTCACCAACACGAGAGCGGATCGAGAGTATCTTCAAAGGGGTTGCGCCGGTGCGCTGCCTCGAGACGAACGTCTTCCCCTATCGTTCGCCCAACCAAGGGTCCCTGACAATCAACCAGAGAGACCCACGTGTTCTTGACTACCTCCTGCGCGTTCTGGCCCCGAAGGTCGTATTCGCCCATGGTGGCTGCGCGGTCACGCACTTCGAAAGGCTCACAGGCAGGCCATTGCCACACGACGAGTTCACCAGCGTAACCCTCAGCGGGATTCGCATGGAGATCATCACTGGACAGCATCTGAGGCGGGTTCCCGAAGGATGGACTTACGAGCGCTTCGAGCAGCTTGGCCGCCAGCTACGTGAGCGCTGTGAGTCTTGCAGGGCCGGGGGTCAGGTCTTTGAAGTCTGATTTCCATGTTGCGGAGTAGGAAAGCGGCGTCGAGCCGCCGCACTCCGACAGGCTGACGCATTTCATGGGGCACCCCACATCCGGCGAGGGGTTGGGGTGGAACGAAGTGCCTGCGCTCCTTGACCTTCCGCCCGCGAAGGTATAGGATGGCGGGTGTGGTAAGGGATTGTCTCAGTGCGGACCTTGGGGTCAGGTCGTAGTACTCTATTATTTCGCAGGGACCGAAGGGGTCAGGTCGTAGTACTCGATTCCGCTGAAAAACCCCCTTCGCGCCGGAAGGCGCATACACGGATAGGCGGATTCCACCCGCAGAGGCAGGCTCTTTTCGCAAAACTCGCGGATCCGTGATGCCCGCCGACGGGCCAGAAAGGGT
>VGYV01000861.1 GCA_016872855.1 Planctomycetota bacterium | reverse complement strand
GTCATCCTCGACCCCATGTGCGGCTCTGGAACCACCGGCGTCGCCGCCCGCAACCTCGGCCGCCGCGCCATCCTCTGCGACATCTCCGAAGACTACACCCGAATGGTCGAAAAGCGCCTCGCCATCGAACGGGTCACATGTCCTGAGGAAATTGGCCCATCCCAGTTGTTCACAACCGACTCAAGCGAAAAGTTCCGAGTTACGACCTGACCCCAAGGCCCAAGGCTAACAAGGCTAAAGGCTATGCCAAGGCTCTTTGCCTCCGTCGACGGCAGTATTCCTCGGCGTGCCAGGGATCTTGTTATGGCGAGGTTTCCTTCGCGCTATAGGATCCGCAACAGTACCAACCCAAACATGACGAGCCAGACGATGAAGTAGGCCAAGTTCTGGTGCAGCAGCTCCGCCCTCTTGTAGAGATAGACAGGAACCAGCCACACAAATCCCTTCATACTCGCCGTGTTGTGGCCTGCCCTTCTCAGAACGCGTTCGTCCACGTACCCCAGGATGATGTTGAGTAGTACCGTGATCCACCAGAGCTTGTCCATCATCCTGATTTGTTCCTCGAGCGACAAGTTCTCTTTCGACGAGACGAAGCCTCCTACAAAGCCTTCAATGAATGTTCCAATCACGGGCGCGAACGCGAGCACCCATACCCACGTGTTATTCACGGCTTGCCCGGTCAGAGGTGGGGGGCCCACGAAATACCGCGCCAGGTCCGACTCCTCTGCTCTGGCCCAGGCGGTCATGCCATTCGCCCAGACAGGGCAGTTTCGGCCTATTTCGTTGGCAGATACCTTCAGCCTCATATCGGACTCCACAATGGGTCCAATGCGTTCGCCCTTCATTTCGTAGAACCAGAGGCGGTTGACCTCAGAAGCGCGAGGCTGCGGCGCAGGCATGGGATGCGGCGACGCCGTGTGCGGAGGCAGGGGAGGGGGCGCTGGGCCACTAGGGCTGCCAGCGCCTATTGACATAGGTGGGCCCGGACGCGCGGGCTGCACGTCCTCGACCTCCAGCTCCGGCAAGGGCACTGTGACCAGAGCGCCGCAAGCCGGGCACTTGCCCTCTCGTCCCGCCCACTCGTCCTTAACGTTCAACGACCTTCCACACCCGCTGCACCTTACAGAGATCGACATGAGGATCCTCCTTCGAATCCCGCGGCCATGTACTCAATTCCTGAGCGGCCTTCGGAGCGCACGCCTGGGGGGCCTGCGCTTGCTGGCGTGCAGGACGGTGATGCCCACGACCTCGTCGCCCTCGTAGCGGATGATCATGTCGTCATCCGTCAGCTCGCTATCGTCGGCGTGGCTCGGCCTTTTGAGGGTGACGTAGAGCACATCGGCCTCCCTGTCGTAGTCGAGCCACACATGTTGCGATGGCAGTTCAGACACCCCAGAGGCGAAACGCAGGCAACGGTCAATCAGGGCTTGGGTTCTCCTTGCGCCTCTGCTTGCCATGCCGACAGCCTACCGCCTCGGCCCGGCATAGTCAAGCGCGAGTTCCTGATTCCCTTACCCCTACTCCCTTGCCTGGTTCTTGCCCGCGCGGTCGAGGGGGAACTGGTAAGGGAATGAGGGCAAGGGAATGGAAACCCGCAACGGAATGAGCTTATGCCCTGCCCTTCTTCCCCTTGGGCGGCGGGCCCCAGGGTTTGTCGGGGATGGGTTTGCCGAGGGGGATGTAGCGGTCCTTGAGCACGATGTCGCGGTCGAGGACTTCGCCTTCCTGGATAGGGGTGTGGGCTTCGGCGGCGTGGGCGGTGAGGCGGGCGAGGGTGTCGGGGTGTTTGGCCGAGAGGTCGGTGGTCTCGGCGAGGTCGGTGGCGAGGTCGTAGAGCTCCCAGACGCCCTTCGGGCCGCGGGTGCGGACGGCTTTCCAGGTGCCCTCGCGGACGGCGAGCTGGCCGCAGTCCTCCCAGTAGAGGTACTTGTGCTGGCGTTGGGCGGGTTCCGCGTTGGGAGTCGAGGACGAGGACGAGGGACGAGGACGAGGACGATTGTCGCCGAGGAGTTCGGGGAGGATGGAGATGCCGTCGGTGTCGGGTGGAGCAGGCATCTTGCCCCATTCGTGAATAGGGCAGGCGGACGCCTGCCCCACGGAGGGGCAGGGGGCGCCGGTCAGTTCGGCGAGGGTGGGCATGAGGTCGGGGAAGTAGCCGAGGTGGTCGCTGGTGCGGCCGGGCTTGATATGGCCGGGCCAGCGGACGATGTAGGGGACGCGGAGGCCGCCCTCGTAGAGGCGTCCCTTGCCGCCGCGGAAGCGGCGCTTGCCGGTCGCGGGGTCCACGTTGGGGCCGAAGAGGCCATCGGGGTGGGCGCCCTTATCCGCGAAGTATTCGAAGCCGCCGTTGTCGCCGGAGAAGAAGACGATGGTGTCGTCGTCGAGGCCGAGTTCCTTGAGGAGGGCGAGGATTTCGCCGACCTGGCGGTCCACGAGGTTGACCATTGCGGCGTAGACCTTGGCGTCGCGGGGCCAGGGCTTGTCCTTGTAGGGCGCCAGCGAGGGGTCGTCGTCGGGGAAGCCCCACTGGCCGTGGGGCGGGGTGTAGGGGAGGTAGAGGAAGAAGGGGCGGCCCTTGTTGGCGCGGAGGAACTTCTTGGCCTCGTCGTGGATGACGTATTGGCTGAAGGTCTTGCCTTCGCGGTAGCTGCCGGGGTTGCCCTCGAGCGGCACCTCCTGGCTGTTGCGGATGAGGTAGGTGGGGTAGAAGGTGTGGGCGTGGACCTGGTCGTAGTAGCCGAAGAAGGTGTCGAAGCCGTGGGTTTCGGGGACGCCGGAGGTGCCGCGTGCGCCGCAGCCCCACTTGCCGAAGCCGCCCGTGGCGTAGCCGGCTTTCTTGAGCATCGAGGCGAGGGTCTCCTCGCCGGCGCGGAGCGGCTCCCAGCCGGCGTTGGAGCGGAGGGATGTGTGGCCGAGGTGTTTGCCCGTGTTCAGCGTGGCGCGTGTTGGGGCGCAGACGCAGCCGCCGGCGAGGAACTGGGTGAAGCGGATGCCCTCGGCGGCCAGGCGGTCAATGTTGGGGGTCCGCAGCTCCTTGTGGCCCATGCAGGAGAGCTCGAAGTAGCCAAGCTCGTCAATGATGAAGTA
>VGYV01000860.1 GCA_016872855.1 Planctomycetota bacterium | reverse complement strand
CAATCCATGCACAGGGGAGCTCGGTTGGACCGAGCCAACGGACCAGTGTTACCGCAGTGTCGCATACACCGTCCCGCCAGCCCTCTGATCCTCTCCGCTGACACCTTACCACCGGACCGCCAGCCCTGCGATGGTGGCCGGCTCTCCACACCGTCACCCTGGGCGTCCCCCCCGCGGCCTTGCCGGGAACTCCACCGCGCGATACAATCCCCATAGGTGGGCGCAGGGCAGCGGTTCAGCCCAACTGATCTTTAGCCCACCGGTTGCGGGGCGGAGGCTTCCTCCCGCTCCCCTGGCTCTGCGCGCCGCAACCGGCAGGCTAAAAATCCTCTGAGTTAGGCGGCGTGCATGGAGACCACATGAAGTCGATTCGCCTCATCGGAGTGGTTCCTTTCGTCGGTGCGTTGTTCCTCGCCGCCTGCGACTACCAGCGCGGCTACGACGCGGGCCGCGAAGCTGGTGCTGCCGAGGTTCGGGCGCAGATCAAGAACGCCTACGACGAGGCCTACCATGCGGGGTATACCGCTGGCTTTGAAGCCGCCCGGCCCGGCACCGGTAGACGACCAACCGGCGTCTGGCTCTACTTGACTCTCGGAGCCGCCATCTTAGGCATGGCCAAGATCGTCGTTTCTCTTGTGGTCTTCACGCTGCTTCTGATACTCAGGAGCCAAAACCCATACGAGACAGCCGCGAAAGCTATCGTCACTTCGTTATCGGCCCTGGTTCTCTTCTGGCTCTCTAACAGCCTCACGATCGGGTTCTCCACAACACTCGACGCGATCTTCCTAAGCGCAGGTGCGGGGAACACTCTGGGCAAGATCGTGTGGGGTCTCATCGGTGCCGGCGGAATGTACGCCTTCCTTCGTGTGCTCGAGTACCTCATCAAGCACACCGAAGAGCATCGTAATCTACAAGCCATCTGTGTCTTCGTCTCGTCGTTCGTCGCCGCTGTTCTTACTCTGTTCTTCTTCTCCTTCCGAAGAGTGCCGAATTTGCACGTCTACCTTTTCTTCGATCTGATTTTAGGCGTGGCGATCGGTGGCGTGCTTTTCATTGTGCGCACAGTAATCGGAATGGGGGACCCGAAGTCCACCCGCACCCCCTGGGTCTACCCAGGAGGCCGAGCCCGGGCTAACGAGGGCATGCACCCGGCCGCCCAAAAACCGGGCGGCGGGTGATGCCCAAGTCGTTAGCCCGCACGGAGCAACGTAAGCCATGTCGATGACAGAGGACGAAGCTCGATACGACCAATGGATGGCGGACCTGTACGCGGAGCATAGCGCGGAGGCCATCAAGGAGTTCACCGTCGAGTGTCTGCAATCCTACTACCTGAAGGACCCTCTTCTGGCGAGCGCCCCTTACCGCTCGCTAAGCGAATCTCGTGCTCTGCTTGCTAACCATCCCTCAGCAGCACTCGTTTTCGCAGCAACTGCCGTCGAGGTTGGCCTGAAGGTAGTCCTGCTGAAGCCGGTTGTGTATGGTCTCGTCCACGACGTTTCGGCGGCGGGTCTGATCACAGACCTGACCGTGAGGAACGGCGGGGACAAGTACCGTGACCTCCTGGTTCACATTCTTTCTAAGTTTGGGGGTGTAGACCTTCGGAACTTCAGTCGTGCCAACTCCAAGAAAGGTCTGTGGGAAGAGATTCAAATTGTGCAGGAACGCCGCAACACGGTCCTGCACCGTGCCGATGTAGCTTCCACCGAGGAAGCGGAGCAGTCTATTGCAGTGGCCTCCGTGGTACTGGAGGAACTGTTTCCTGCGGTAGTCACCAGCTTGGGCCTACATGTTCATGACGGTGTTCGTGTATGCAACGACTGGCGATGCAAATATCCGATGACTAATGGAAGCTTGTTGGCTAACGAGGACATGCACCCGGCCGCCGAAAAACCGGGCGGCGGGTGATGCCCCAGTCGTTAGCCGACGACGGAGGTGACCGATGCTGTGGACCTTGATTGGACTGGGGATCCCAACCGTGGTTTCCGTCGAGGGTGCCGTGAGCAGTAACAAGAGCAGTAGGGTGAAGGTGTCCTTGATCCTGGTAGCCTTGTTCGGGTTCTATATAGCGACGTCCTCGGCCTTCGTTGAACAAAGACAGAAACGCGAGGCGCAAGAACGGGCTCGTGAGCTAAGGGACAAGGTCGACGCAGCAAACATGCAACTGGAACAGCAAGGACAGGTTCTGAAACTCGTGAGCTTGACCGTTGGCGACCTTGGAATGCTCAATCGCCTATCAGGTGGCGAGAAATACTTCGTCCGCATCGCGGCCGACACCTCGGAAAAGCGACTCAAGGCATACTTATCGGATATCGAACGCAAGTTCAGCGGAGCGTCATCGAGCGGTCTGCTCTCCGTCCGGCCTCCAACGGCCGGTTCCAGGAATTATGAGTTGGTCTTTGGCAGCCAGTTGGATGTGGCGGCGGCAGAGGTGTTCCATCGCCTGGCCAACTCGCATCGCTTTCCACCAGACCGTCAAATTGCCGAGATACGACGCGAGCCGAGTTCGAAAAGGTGAGAGCGGTTCGCCCGGCTAACGAGGCGCTGCAGGCGACGGCCAAGAGCAGGCCGCGCCTGAGCGCCTGAGTCGTTGGACTAAACCGCTGCGCGGTAAGCAGGTGGCCGGCCACTAACCCGTAGCTGGACGAAGTTCGCCCGCCTGAATCCGCCGTCCTTCCTTTTCTTCCCTGGGAAGCTCCGATTGCGGAAACATGGAGTGGCTGCTCGGCAGCCCATTCCATCTGGCCAAGGAGCTTCCCCATGACCCCCCTTCGTCAACGCATGATCGAGGACATGCAGGTGCGCAACCTGTCTCCGCGCACGCAGGAGTCCTACTTGTTCCAGGCAGGGCTATTCGCCCGCCACTTCGACCGGTCACCGGCACTACTGGGCCCCGAGGAGATTCGCGCCTACCAGCTCTATCTGACCAACGAAAAGAAGCTGGCCCCCAATCCCATCCTGCTGGCCGTGGCGGCCCTGCGCTTCCTCTACCAAGTCACCCTCCACAAGAAGTGGACCCTGCCAGAGGTCCTCCCCCTGCCCCGCAAGCCCCAGAAGCTGCCCGTGGTTCTCAGCCCCGAGGAAGTCCGCC
>VGYV01000859.1 GCA_016872855.1 Planctomycetota bacterium | reverse complement strand
GGCGCCCAGGAGCTCGAGGTAGGTCCCCGAGTACGCGTAAAGGACCGAGGCCACCATGGTTCCGAACATCCCGAAGAGCACGAGAGGCTTTCTCCCGATCCTGTCGGATAGAAGACCGAGGGGGACGGCCGCGAGCAGCAGGGCGATGGCGTAAGAGGCGAACAGGAACCCGAGCCCGAACTCCGATACCCCGAGCTCCCTCGAGTAGAGCGGCAGGAGAGGGACGACCACCCCGTAACCCACGGAATCGATCAGTATTATCGCGCAGGCCAGGAAGACAAGCGGGCGACCGGTTTCTATCCCGGGCACGGATCGGCCGCGCCCGGCTCTCCCCGTCCTCAACATGCAACTCCCGTGTGAGCGAATCCGCGCATCGGCCTGCTTTCCACGTGCCCGTGCGCAGGCTTCCCGGCAGGTCGCCGCCTGCAAGCCCACCCCGGGGCCGCACGGGTGCGGGACGCCCTTCCCGCGTGAACCACCTGTGGTAACTATTCAGCCTCAAAGACGATAGCACGGGAAACGCGAGCAGGCCAGTGACCGCAAAGCCATCGGGTTGGGACGTCTGCTCAGGTGCCGGCGGCGGCCGGCACGAACAGCTTCCCCTCGAAGACGTCAGCAAGAGCTTGGATGACCGGAACCCCGTTCTTCCTGACCGTTGAGATGTAGCCTCTGATCCTGCAGAAGTCGCCCGCTCCCTCCCAGCTCCTGAACGTCCCCGAGATCTTCTGCTTGACTTTGGCCATTCGCAGGTCGCGTTCTGCGAGGTTGTTATCGAAAGGAACTGAGAAGTCGCGAGTGAACCTCAAGACCTCGCACCGGTGGTTTCCGAGACGCTCGAGCAGGTTCCGGGTCTTGGTCTTCTTCTTCCTCCCCCGCCTGACCGGCTGGCCACGGGCGTCGGGCAGTGGGTTTGCGGCGAACCCGGAGGCAAGTATCCGTTCGTATCTCCTCTCGAGCGCCTTGAGCACTGAGCGCGAAAGCTTGGCGCGCCTCTTTTCCTTGGCCTTCTTGACCGTCTCATTGGCCTCGCGCAGGAGCTCTATCATGTCGAACGCCCAATCCTGGGCGCACTCCTCGGCCTGGAAGGTCAGCTCACGGATCAGGTGGGCGCAGCACAGGGCGTGGGAGCAGTCGTAGGTGAGGTAGGGGCTCCAGCAGTCGTGCTCGGCCGTTCCGGTGAACGCGGGAAGTATTCCGATCTCGTCCGTGGCCTGTCTGCCCCGCCTGGGATGGATGGCGTAGTGGGTGAGCATATCGGTGGAGGCCACGTGGAGCCAGGCGCCTTTCCCCTCCACCCTCATCCCCGTCTCGTCGAAGCATACCACCGGGGCTTCGGCAATCCGTCGCTTGGTTTCCTGCTCCGCACCCCTGAGTTTTTCACTCGCGGTCCTTACCGCGTTCACGAGCGTGCCCTGGCTCACGGGGCAGCCGAACAGGTCATTCATGGCCTCGCTCAGGCGTTTGTATGGAAGGAGATGGTACTCGTTCAGGTAGACGGCCGTAGCCATCACGCGCTCCCCGTACTGCGCGCTCTGTGTGACGCCTTCGGGGAAGGAGGCCCTGCTGAGCGAGCCGCAGCGTGGGCACGTTTTCCTCTCGGCCCTGTGCTCGGTCACCTCGATCGCGATCGGAGGCAGGTCGAACACCTGCCGGGCTTCGTGAACGCCGGTCACCATCTCCAGCGAGTGCCCGCAGCGCCCGCACCCTGTCACCCTGTGCGTTATCACCCGGTCGGGGTCCTCGACCATGCGGAGGGTACGGCCCTCGTGCCCCTGTTGCCCCCCGGGCGACCTGCCGGTGTTTCTCTTCTTCGCCGGCGGCTTCGAAAGCCCGTCGGAGGAGGGGGGCTTGGACGAGTTGCGGGAGTTCGTCTTGAGGGACGACTCCAGTTCGGCGATGCGCCGGGCGAGTTCGCGGTTCTCCTCGGCGAGGAGCAGGCTCTCTTCGCGCAGGGCCGAGATGTCGCGCTCGATATCGCTATTGAGCTTTTCGAGCGCCTTCTCGAACTCCCTGACGATCCCGTTCACGAGCCTGATGACGGCCTTGGGGCCCTTGTTGTAGGCGGCCAGTATCTCCTGACGCTCTACGCGCATAGAGCCTCCCTGAAGTGCCTGGAGAGCGGATAGACGTAGACGTCCTTCACCGGCACCCTCATCGTCATGTTGCGATCGTTACGACTGCGGCCCTTGGTCCGGCCGAGTAGCACCCAGTTCGCAGCTCTGTAGCAGGTGCCCCGGAAGCGGTCTCGCTCGACGAAGGTCTCCAGCATGTGGAGGGGGTGGCCGTACTTGGACTCCCAGTCGGCACTTATGCGAATCGCCACCCGTGAGAGGACGTGGCTTGCCAGATTCGGGACTTCTACCCAGGGAAGGATGAGGAAGCGCGTGTTGTTGGTGATGAGGTTCACGTTGGCTTCTCTCGCCGGGGCCTCCCAGCCGATGAAGGCGTCTCTGGCTGCGCACTTCCAGGCCGCCGAGCCGAAGAGCAGGCAGGCGAGGGGTGTCCCTGTCCGGTCGCGCGCCATGTAGGCCATGTTCTGACCGACGTTTCCCCTGAAGCCCAGGTAGTGGTAGGTGCAGATGAGATGCTTGAAGAGCGCCAGGTCACCGCCTTCGACCGGCTCTATTCGAATTGGCGTAATGCATCCGAAATCGCAGTCGACCGGCTCCGTATCGTGCGGCACCTCGCGAACGGGCACCGTCCTTGCGCCCCGGGGAATCCTCTGGCGCGGCGGCAGGGTAATGAGCCCCGCTCCCTCAAGCTTCAGGAGGAACGAGCGGCACGCCATGTCTTTCAACTGACCGCCCGGGGTCGTCCAGTCCCAGAGCGCGCACAACTCCCTGGAGATACGGCTGCGGTTCCAGGAAGGGTTTGAAGCGATCAGATCACGGACCAGCTCGATGTCGTCGCTGGAAGTCCGTCTGCCCTGGATGACCGTTGTTCGTTCCATGCCACGACGTTAGCATAGAATGGATTCCGAGTCCAGAGGGAAGATGCCGGAAACAAGGACGGGTCTTCTGACTGGCCATCAGACTGATCGATTTAGAGGGCCAGCGGGCTGAATAGTTACGATTCGCCTTACCTCAGGCCG
>VGYV01000858.1 GCA_016872855.1 Planctomycetota bacterium | reverse complement strand
CAATGGCCCACGCGACCTCGGGCCGTTGGTCCCCCACCTCGATGAGCGCCGAGACGCAGAGGGCCGTGACGGCGGCCCGGAACGCCTGGTGCGAGCCGGGCACGGGGGCGTAGATGTTCAGCCCCTTGGTCCTCCGTGCCGAGCCCCACGAGCCGTCCTTGCTCTGCGAGGCCAGGAGGAAGCCGACGCCGCGCTGGATGGACTGCTCGATGGCCTCGCGCGTCGGCGGCTGGATGGGCTTCGGCTTCGGCCCCGTCTCGGCCAGCCGCACCCGCGCGCAGCCGCCGGCCGCCAAGGCTAGCGCCAGCGCCAGGACCTGCCTCTTCCTTCCGCACTCCGCATTCCGCATTCCGCACTCTCTCACTTCGCGTCCGGCTTCTCCAGCAACACCACGTCGCCCGCATTCAACCCCTTGACGATCTCCGCCTTGCCGTCCGCCTTCTTGCCCACGGTCACGGCGCGCTTCTCCGGCGCCCCCTCGCCCTTGCGCACGTAGACGAACGTCGCCTCGCCCTCGGCCACGAGCGCGGCTGTGGGGACTGCCAACGCGTCCTTTTTCTCATACGACGTGAGTTTCACGTTGGCGTTCATCCCCGGCACTAGGGGCGGGGCGTCCTTAGGCACGGCGATGGTGAGCCTGGCCTCGAAGCTCCCGGGCGTCACGGGCACGGGGGTCACGCCTTCGAGCTTCGCCGCCAGCTTTGTGCTGGGGTAGCCGACAGGCACGACCTGGGCCTGGCCGCCGGGGGCCACGCGCCCGAGCTGGTCCTCGGGCACGACGGCCCGCACGAAGAGGTCTGTGGCCACGACGACCGACATCACGACGTCGTGGGGCTTGAGCATGGCACCGCGTTCGAGGGTCTGGCCCAGCTTTGGCCACGCGCCGCGCACGCAGCCGCCCATGTAGACCACGCCATCGGCTGGCGCCTTCACCTCCATCGCCGCGCGGTCCTTCTTCATCTTCGCCAGCCGCTCCGCCGCCCTCGCCTGATCGGTCTTGAGCTTCTCCACGTCCAGCCGCTTCTTGGCGAGCGCAGCCGGAATGCCCACCCTGGCCTTCACGATGCCGACGGCCTGGCGGGTCGCGTTCTCCTTCGTCGCAATGTCCTGCCGCGGCAGGTCAACGGTCAGCGTCTGCTCGGACTTCTGCTTCGCCAGCTCGAGGCCGAACTTCGCACGCTCCACGGTGTCACGCTGCCGCTTGAGGATGATCTCCTCAGTCTCCTCCGTCAGGTCGTCCGCCTTGTACATCTTCTCGAGCTGGCGCAGCTCTTCGGTCTCGTACTCCAGATAGTTCGTGGCGTTCTTGACGGCGAAGTTTGCCTGCTTGACGGCCGAGGGGCGGTCAATCTCGGTGTAGCGCTTGAGGTCCTCGTCGGCGTACTGCTTGGCCCGTTCGGCGGCGGCGAGGTCCATGTCGAGCGTCTTCTCTGTCGCCGCGAGGTCTTCGAGCGCAGTCTTGAGCGCGGGCTCCATCGCGGCCAGGGCCGCCTCGGCGTCCTTCAGCGCCTCGTCCACCTTCTGCGGGTCGAGGGCGAGCAGCTTGTCGCCTTTCTTCACCACCGTGCCGGGCGCCACGGCCTCCAGCACCACCAGCTCGGCCCAGGCCTCGGGGCGGAAGACGATCTCGGCCACGTGGGGCGTCTCGAACACCCCCTTGAGCTGGGCCTCGACCTTGAAGAGCTCTGGCTTCACCGTGTGGGTGGTCGGCTTCGGCGCCTCCTCTTTGGCCTTCTCCTTCGGGGCCTCTGCTGCCAGGGCTGCGGCGGCCAGGCTCAGGGCAACGGCGAAACAGGTCACGCGATGCATCACGGCTGGGCTCCTCAGGGCCTTGGGGACACAATCTGGGCAGGGCGTGTTGCCCAGACCCGGTTCAAGCGATCAACCCTGTTCGGAGTCCCGCCTTCAGGCGGATGGGGACACCAGAAGACCGCCTGAAGGCGGGACTCCCAACCAGTTCGCGCTCTGGGCAACACGCCCCGGAGACCGTATATATATCCGTTCGGCGGCACAGCGTCAAGTGGCGGTTCACTGGCGCCCTTCGGCCTTGGCCAGCACGACCCGCTCGACGCAGATGGCGTTCTTCTCGCCGGGCTTGCCGTGGGGGAAGGCGGGGCCTTCGAACTTGAGGCAGGCCCACACGTCGAATCGCTGGCCGGGGCGCCTCGGGTCCACCGCGTCGTCCACGTCCACCTGGATGATCCAGCTCCAGAAGAAGTAGACGTAGTCGGATGGCTTCACGACGAATGTGCCTATCTTGTACCAGTGGTAGCCAGGGCCGGGCACGTCGGCGGGCTGGATCGTGCCCTTGCGGCTGAAGTCCTTGTTCACCTGATCGTAGAGCCCCCAGGGCATGGGCAGGCGGTAGGGCCGGCGGCTCTTGTCGCCGGGCTGCATCGTGTCGGCATCGAGTTCCAGGCGATTGGCGATCCCGCTCTCCGCCTCGGCGTCGGCCACGCGCTTCACGATGTCCTGCCAGTTTCGCGTCTCCTCAGCCGTGTACTGGAAGGCCGAGCCGGCGGGCAGGCCGCGGAACTTCTCGGGGAGCGGCACGTAGGCTTTCCGGGCGACCAGGACACCGATCTCGGCATCCGCCTTGGCCCGCTCGGCGGCGCGCTGGCCCTCGGGGATGCGGAGGTCAATCTGGGCGTGCCACGTCTCCTTGCAGCGGGCGGCGATGGCGTGGCGGTCGAGCGGCATCTCCTGCGGGTCGCCGCCGGCAGCGACGTGCTCGCGGACGAGTTGCGGGTAGAGCACCAGGCTGGCGCGGTCGAGGGGCAGTCGGGCGTGGCGCACGCGGCGCAGGAGCGTGGCATCCCCACCGATGATGGCTGCCTCCGCCTTGTCGAGGACGGCCTGGGCCTCGCGGATAAATGCCAGGTCGAGATAGCGGTACTGCCTGGGCGAGGCGCCCATGCTCAGGTGGCTCGGCTTCGCCTCGGCGGCGGTCTCAAGCTCCGCCAGGTAGGCTAAATAACTCGCCACGATTTCGACTCGATATTCGCAAATCGTGAGCTGGCAATGTGTTGTGGAGCCGTGTAGAATTAGCCCCCACTGGGTGTATGTTGGTTTCCGACCACCAGTGGGGGCCATGAG
>VGYV01000857.1 GCA_016872855.1 Planctomycetota bacterium | reverse complement strand
CCGCAGAAGCTCGTGGCCCTGGCCTCGGCCACCCTGGGCGGCGAGGAGGGCTGGGCCGTGCTCGACGGCCCGCGGAGCGCCTGGTATCCCAAGGCCGACATGCCGGAGGGCTCGTACGAAACCACCGTGCTCGAAATGCACGTCGGCAGACAGTTGCTCGGCTTCACCGGCCAGCCCGACCGGCGGAAGTTCCTTGTGAGGGAGCAGCCCAAGCGGGAGCCGAAGCGGATCGTCGCCGCTTACGAGAAGCTGCTCGCCGAGGCCAAGACCGGGCCGGAGCGCCGCCGCAAGGAACTCCTGGCCGACTACGGGAGCCCATTGGGGCGCCACTTCGCCGCATATGTCGAGGCGCGCTCGACAGTTACGGGCGTGCCGAAGGCTCAGAGCGTTGTCCAGGTGTACGAGGACCTGCTCAGCGCCGTGAATGCGGACAGAGAGGTGCTCGGGGACGTATCTGGATCTCTTTCCCGACCGCGGCGAGGCCCATCTCGCCAAGTGCGGCTTGCTGCCGAGCACACTACCCAACTAGATAGTTTCTGTTGCGGATTCATGTAGCGACAAGCGTCCCGCTTGTCGTAGGGCGAGGAAGACCGCAAGCGGGACGCTCGCGGCTACGTCTGGAACGAGCCCGTTCAGTTCCGGGACCTTCCGCAACAGAAACTAGATAGCTTTCAGCGATTCGGCGGCGGTGGGCGAGAACGCAGGAGTTGCGGACACATGGTCGAGCGAATCGCGGAATGGGGCATGATCGGTGCGGCCCTGGTGGTGGCGGCGTCCGCGGCCCACGGTGGGGCGCCCAGGATGCGCCCGCCGGCCGTCCCGCTGGTCGTCCACGACCCTTACTTCAGCATCTGGTCGTGCAGCAGCGAACTGGCCGCCGACTGGCCCCGCCACTGGACGGGCGCCATCCACGCCCTGTGCAGCATGGTGCGGGTGGACGGCAAGGTCTATCGCCTGATGGGCGTGGAGCTGCGCGATGCGCCGCCGTTGCCGCAAACCGGCCTCCGCGTCACCCCCACCCGCTCGATCTACGAGTTCGAGGGGGCGGGGGTCCGCATCCAGGTCGCGCTCCTCTCGCCCCTCCTAGCGCATGACCTGGAGCTCGTCGGCCGCCCGGCCTCCTACCTCACCTGGCAGATCGCCTCTGCCGACGGCAAGGACCACGAGGTGGCCATCTACTACGACAATTCCGCCGAGTTGGTTGTGGACAAGGCGGACCAGTCTGTGACCTGGGGCCGGGCGAACCAGCCAGGCCTCCAGGTGCTCCGCATCGGCTCCGCCGAGCAGCCGGTCCTCGCCAAGAAGGGCGACAATCTGCGGATCGACTGGGGCTACCTCTTCGTCGCCGCGCCCGACGAGAAGGGCGTCTCAACCGCCATCGCCGACCACAAGTCCGCCCGCGAAGGCTTCGCCGCAAAGGGCGCCCTTCCCGACAAGGACGACGCCCGCATGCCCCGCCCGGCCAAAGAGAACTGGCCCGTCACCGCCTGCGCCTTCGACCTCGGCAAAGTCGGCCCCAAGCCCGTCAGCCGCCACCTCATCCTCGCCTACGACGACCTCTACTCCATCGAGTTCCTCGGCCAGAAGCTGCGCCCCTGGTGGCGGCGCAGCGGCGCCGAGGCGAAGGACCTCCTCGCCGCCGCCGCGAAGGACTATGCGGATGTCGTCCGCCGCTGCGAGGCATTCGACACCGAGCTTATGGCCGACCTCACAAAGGTGGGCGGCGCAGACTACGCGGACCTGTGCGCCCTCGCCTATCGCCAGGCCATCGCTGCCCACAAACTCGTCGCCGCGCCCGACGGGCGGCCAATGCTCTTCTCCAAAGAGTGCTTCTCCAACGGCTGCATCGCCACCGTGGACGTGATGTATCCCGCCGCGCCCATCTTCGCGTTCCTCAACAACGACCTGCTCAAGGCCACCACCACGCCCATCCTCGACTACGCGGCGACCGACCGCTGGAAGTTCCCGTTCGCCCCCCACGACCTCGGCACCTATCCGAAGGCCAACGGCCAGGTCTACGGCGGCGGCGAACGCTCCGAGGCCAACCAGATGCCCGTCGAGGAGAGCGGCAACCTCCTCATCCTCGCCGCCCTCATCTCCCAGCTCGATGGCAACACCGCCTACGCCCAGCGTTACTGGCCGCAACTCCAACGCTGGGCGGAGTACCTGAAAGCCAAGGGCCTCGACCCCGAAAACCAGCTCTGCACCGACGACTTCGCCGGCCACCTCGCCCACAACGCCAACCTCTCCCTGAAGGCCATCCTCGCCCTTGCCGCCTACGCCAAGATGTGCGACATCGCTGTAGGCGGGGCCTCCCCTGTGGGCGGGGCCTCTGCGCCCCGCGCTCCCCAGGGCAAAGAACGCGGGGCAGAGACGCCCCGCCCACAAGACCTGAAGAAGGAAGCCACGGAGTACCGCAAGCTGGCCGAGTCCTTCGTCAAGGAATGGGTGAGGCTGGCTGACGACAGCGACCACTACCGTCTGGCTTTCGACAAGCCGGGCACCTGGAGCCAGAAGTACAACCTCGTCTGGGACAAGGTCTTGGGCCTCGGCCTCTTCCCGGCCGACATCGCCCGCAAGGAAATCGCCTACTACAAGACCAAGCTCAACCCCTTCGGCCTCCCACTCGACAACCGCCAGACCTACACGAAGACCGACTGGGAGGTCTGGACCGCCACCCTCGCCGAGAGCCCCGCCGACTGGGAGGCCCTGATGAAGCCCGTCTACGCCTTCGTCTCCGCCACACCCCAGCGCGTCCCCCTCACCGACTGGTATTGGACCCTCGACGCCCGCCAGCGCGGCTTCCAGGCCCGCCCCGTCATCGGCGGTGTCTTCATCAAGATGCTCTCCGACCCCGCCGTCTGGCGCAAGTGGAGCCGCGGCCGCCAGTAGCCGGGGGTGCGAGAAAAGACTCCCGGAGCAATGCCGATGCGTTAAGCTGCATGTGCTTTGCTTCGCAAGGTTTGGGCCTTCTTGGAACGGGATGCGGCACGGCGCTTCTGAGTGTCGCGCTCGAAGGAGCGGCCAGGACGTTCGGCGATGACCAAGGTGGCAACGTGTTCGAGGAGTTCGCACCGGATGGCGTCGTGGGCAGCCGTCGGTAGC
>VGYV01000856.1 GCA_016872855.1 Planctomycetota bacterium | reverse complement strand
GATGACCTCGGGGACGGTGGACATACCGACGCAGTCGGCCCCGATGGCACGCAGGAAGCGGTATTCGGCCCGCGTCTCCAGGTTCGGCCCCGTCACGGCCACGTAGACGCCCTGGTGCACCTTGATGCCTTCGGCCAGTGCCACGCGCTCGGCCAGGTCGAGCAGCCGGCGGCTGTAGGGCTGGTACATGTCGGGGAACCGAGGCCCGAGGCGGTCGTCGCTGTGCCCGATCAGCGGGTTCACCCCCATCAGGTTGATGTGGTCCTCGATGAGCATGATGTCGCCCAGGGCGTAGCGCGGGTTCATCCCGCCCGCCGCGTTCGACACGATCAGCACCTCGGCCCCCAGCGCCCCCAGGACGCGGGTGGGGAAGGCCACGTCCTCGGCCGAAAAGCCCTCGTAGACGTGGTGACGTCCGCCCGTGGCCACGACCCGTTTGCCGCCGAGCGTGCCGAGGACGAGCATCGCCCTGTGCGTCGTCGCCGTCGTCTCGCCGAAGCCGGGGATATCCCCGAATGGGATTTCGTGCTCCTTGTCAATCCGGTCGAGTATCCCGTCCAGCCCAGTCCCCGGGATGATGGCCACTTGCGGCGCCTTGGGGGCCACCTTACGGATGGCCGCCACCGCATCCTGCACTTGCTCGAACAGACCCATGTTGCCTCCAGTCTCCACCTCCCGCAGGCTCCAAACCTGTCCGTGCTCAGCAAGAGGATGCTTTCCCCCCTCCCCCTTGGGGGGAGGGCCGGGGTGAGGGTGCCTGCCGCGCGGCAGGCGGGAACACAAGCACCCTCACCCCGCCCCTCTCCCCGAGGGAGAGGGAGAACAGCTCTGTCCTGCTCAGACACGCGGCCAAACCTGCGGGAGGTCACCCCAAGACTCTCATCAACCGCGCAGTGGCCTCCTTGAGGGAGACGCCGGTCACTTGAACCACCTTGTCGCGCGAGGCGTGTCCCACGACGACGGCGACGGCGGAGCGCCGCACGCCCAGGGCATCGGCCAGCACCTCCTCGACCGCGGCATTCGCCTTCCCGCCGGTCGGGGCTGCCGTCACGGCCACCTTGAGCCGCGAGCCGAGAAGCCCCACCACAGCACCCCGTGAGGCCTTGGGCTGCGCGCGAACAGCAATCCGCACGCCATCCTTCGTAGCGCTCACATCCACCATCGCCACACCCTAGAGCCGGGTGAGGAGGAAGACGAGCGCGACCAGGAGAAGCAGTCCGCCAATCACCCCGGCGATGATGAACTTGGTGCGGCGCTCGCGCTTGAGGCGGTCGGTCCGACTCGTCCCGCTCGTGCCGCGCAGCCTGTCCACGTGGCGCAGCTCGATGGGCCGCACGCCCGCCACGGCCCCGGCCCCCAGGCTCTCCAGCGCCTCGATTAGCTCGCGGGCCGAGCCGTAGCGCTCGTCGGGGTCCTTCGCTACCATCCGCGTCACCACCGCGCACAAGCTGCGGGGCACCCACGGGGCGACCTTCTCGATCGGCTCCGGCGCCTCGTCCACGTGCTTCGCCATGATCTCTTCCTGCGACTCGCCCGTGAACATCGTGCGGCCGGTGAGCATGTGGTAGGCGGTGGCGCCCAGGCCATAGATGTCGGCCCGGCTGTCTATCTTCTCGCCCGAGGCCTGCTCGGGCGCGATGTAGTGCGCCGAGCCGAACACCCCTTCGCTCTGGTCCGCCCTGCTCTTGCCCTTCCGCTCGCACGCTATCCCGAGGTCAACGATCTTCCCCACCCCTTGCTCGTCCACCATCAGGTTCTCGGGCTTGATGTCGCGGTGGACGATCCCGCGCTCCTCGGCGTAGGCCAGGCCCCGCGCGATGTCGAGCAGCATCGGCACCGCGCGGTCGGGCGCGATCCGCCCCTCCTTTTCGATGCGGTCATCGAAGCTCCCGCCCGCCATGAACTCCATGACGAAATAGTGGGTCGCGTCGTCCTGCCCAACGTCCAGCGCCCGCGCGATGTTCGGGTGCGCCAGGCTCGCAGCAGCCCGAACCTCGTCCGTGAACCGCTGGATGAACTCCTGGTCCCCCGCCAGGTTGGGCGACAGGACCTTGAAGGCCACGATGCGGTCGAGCGAGACCTGGCGAGCGCGGTAAACGGTGCCCATTCCGCCGCGCCCGACGCGTTCGAGAATCTGGTAGCCGGCGATCTCGCGGCCGACCAGCCCGCCCGTCGTCCGTCGCTCGTCATCGGCCAGCAGCGAGACCAGCGTGTCCCCAGCCTCGATCTGGTCCCCCAGCTTCAGCTCGCTCACCTTCGTGATCTGGGCACCATTCACAAACGTGCCGTTGCTGCTGCCCAGGTCCTCGACGAAGTAGCGCCCCCCCTTGGCAATCACGCGGAAGTGCTCGCGCGAGGTCAGGTGGTCGCTCAGCGACAGCGCGCAGCTCGAACTGCGCCCCACCGTGCACGCCTTCCCTTCGGCCAGGATAAGCTCCCGACCACGAAGGCTCCCGCGCTCCACGTACAGCTTCGCCATGCGCTCGTCCCCGATGGGCGCACCCCCACCTTGCCCCCCCTGCCACGCGGATTATAACCCGCCGCCCTTGCGGCTGTCAAACACACGCTCGCCGCGAGCATGGCCCGCCATTCGGGTAACCGCCTCGACCCCCGTCTTTGCGTACTTCTCGTCGTCCTCGTCCTCGAGCCCGCAGGGTTCCCCCCATCCGCCTTCGACGACGAGGACGACGACAGCGACGGCCGTCGCGGACCCCCGGACATCGGGATCAGGCTGCGGCGCCGCCGGCGTCGGCGTGCCTGTCTAGCCAGGGGCGAGCCCCTCCCCCTCCCCCCAAGGGGGCACTTGTTTAGCCAGGAGTACGCCTTCCCCCCTCTCCCCTCGGGAGAGGGCGGGGGTGAGGGACGCCGGGGCCGGCGCAGCGCCTCTTCCGGCGCCCCTCACCCACGCCCTCCCCCGAGGGGGGGAGGGAGAGATGTCCCCTCTCGCTAGGCGTGTGCTTAGTACAGCTCCCCACAAATAAAGCCGCTTCAGGGTTCTTTGTGGGTAGCCCCCAGGGGTTGTGGTGACGGGGTTCACGTCGCTGGGACCGGATAGAGGTTGAGGCCGCCGCAGTGGAAGTAGATGGCCGTCTGGTAGTGCTCGCGGTTG
>VGYV01000855.1 GCA_016872855.1 Planctomycetota bacterium | reverse complement strand
GTCGTTGTCGTCGTCGTCCTCGTTGTCGAAGCCAGAGGGGCGAAAAGCCCAGCGATTCGACGACGACGACGAGGACGACGACGAGCACGAGAAGACGCAGGATCGGGCCGGCGCCAATACCGGGAGTCATGCTCGTGCGAGACGTCCGGGCGCACGGGCGGGGCCGAAGGCGTCATTCTCACATTCTCAAGAACGTGAGAATGACGGCCGGGTCAGAAGTCGGCCGGGCGGAGCTCGCGGTCCGCCCAGTGCTTGATCTTCTCCAGCCGCTCCTTGATGTCGAAGGGCGCCGCGTCCTTCTGGTCGGGGCAGGGACGGTTCGGGGCGTGGCAGCGCTGGCAGTTGCGGACAGCTTCGCCTGAGCGGAGCTGTGGGGCCGCCTTGGCGGCAACGCGGTCCTTGAGCGCGATGCCCAGGTGCCGCCGCGAGCCGCCGTGGCAGCTCTCGCAGCCGACCCCTTTCAGGGGGTCCAGCGGCGCTTGCTTAGCCCTGGGAGGCGGCGCCTTCTGCCTGGCCGGGTCGAAGCCGCCCGGCATGTCCATCCCCGTGGCGTGGCAGGCCAGGCATTGCGGGTCGTCCCGCTTCCCCTTCTGGAGGAGCGTGACGTAGGCCCCCGCGTGCTGGGTCTTCTGCCAGGCGAAGAACTCCTTGATGTGGCACAGCCTGCACACGTCCGCCCCGACGAAGCTGCTCGTGCAGGGCATCTTGGGGTCCCAATCCGCCCCCGGCGGCCTGGCGTCGCCGATGGCCTTTCGGAACTCCGCGACGAGCGGCTCCATCTCCTCGGCAGCCGCCACCTCCGGCCCGAGGAGCGCCACGCGCCAGCGCGCGGCCGGCCGGCCCCCGGGCGGGAACTGCGCCTCCAGGCGGCCCACGGTGCAGCCGTTGTCGCCCAGGTAGGCGATGAGCGTGTTGCCCACGATGTCGCACGGCGCCGAGGTCGCCGCGCGCCCGCCCAGGAAGGCGTTCACCCGCTGATGCTTCTTCGCCAGGGCGTGCATCTGCTCGGGCTCCAGGTGGGCGAGGACGACGATGAGGTCGGCCTGGCCCCCCAGGTCGCGCAGGGCTGCGGCTAGGGCCTCGCCCGGCTCGATGATGCGGGGGCCGGTGGCGAGGCCGATGAAGGCCACCCGCGTGTCCCCCCGCTTGACCACGGCGTGGGGGCGGAAGCCGGCCGGCGCCCCGTCGTTGCGCACGAGGTTGGCGGAGACGAACGCGAAGGTTTGGCCCTTGGCTAGCGCCGCGAGCGCCTGGGGGCCGAGCGCCGCCTCGTTGTCCGCGCAGTTCACCACGGCATAGCCCATCTTGCCCAGCGCCGCCAGCGTGGAGCGGTTGATCGCCTCCGCCGCCTGGGGGTGGTCGCCGACCGTCGCGTTCCCGGCGTCCACCAGAATCGCGTCGGGATGGTCCTTCGCCCACTGGCGGAAGAGCGTGGCCATGCGCGCCACGCCGCCCAGCTCGCCCTCCTCGCAGGCCGCGGGCACCAGCCGCCCGCGAATATCGGACGTGTAGAACAGCGTGACCTTGTGGCCGGCGGCCGGCCCCTCCTCGCCCCCGAAGCCGAACGCCGCGGCGGAGGAGATAAGCAGGCCGAGCATGCCTTTCCACATCAGGAAGCGAGCGGACGCCCTCCCGAAGGTTCCAACACCTTCGGGAGGTTGGCAGGGCTCGACGCGCCGCCCTGGGGGCGGGCCGCTACCCTCCCGAAGGTATTGGAACCTTCGGGAGGGGACGGTGTCGAGGCCGCGCGTGCCGTTCCCCATTGGTCTTCCTCCTCACAACCAGCCGGTGATCCTTGCCAAGAGACGCGAGTAGTGGATGAAGTTGGGCCAGGAGATGTCGGGCGGCACTCCGTGGTCGCAACTGGGGATGAAGCCGCCGTGGGCCACGACGGGGCGGATGCGCTCGAGCTCGGCCTCGATCACGTGGCCGCCCTTCGCAATCGCCCGCTTGTCCACCCCGCCCTTGTAGGCCATCTTGCGCCCGAACTCGCGGCGGAAGGCCACGATGTCGTTCCCCGCCGCCACCTCGATGGGGTCGCAGACGTTGATGCCCGACTCGATCCAGATGGGGATCAGCTCGCCAATGTGGCCGTCGGAGTCCATATCAATGATCTCACAGCCGCTGGCGCGAATCTCGGCCACCCAGCGCTCGTAGGCCGGCTGGAGGAATCGCCGGGCCATGCGCGGCGAGATCATCGAGTGCTCCTTGTACGCCATGTCCTCCGAGACGCCCACGTAGTCGAGCTGCACCCGGTCCAGGATGGGCTTCATCGTCGCGGAGACGAACTTGGTCCAGAACTCGGCCATCTCGGCCACGAAGTCGGCCTCCTCGATCATCTTGAGGCAAAGCCCCTCGAAGCCGCACCACTCGCGCATCTGCCAGAACGGGCCGTTGAAGTGGATGCCCACCACCGTGTCGCGGCCGCGGTTCCGCTCGCAGCGCGCCTCGAAGTCGGCCGGGAAGCGCCCGGGCGAGTGCGGGTCGAAGCGCGGCTTCATCGCCTCCCAGTCGGCCCGCGTCTCGACCGGGAACTTGTGCCACTTGCGCGTCACGAAGTCCTTCGCCGAGCGGATGTAGGTGTAGTCGTAGGTGTCCGAGATTTCGGTGATTGCCCCCATCCAGTCCTGCACCACGTAGTGGCCGTCCCGGTGCTCGAGCACCTTCTCCTCGAACGTCGGGATCATCTGGAACGGCACGCCGAGCCAGGTGCCTGGCCTCTTCGGCGGGTCGGGCCGGAAGCCCAGGATGTCGAACAGAGCCTCCATGTAGCGCTCTGGAGTCTCCAGCCCCTGCGCCTTCCACGCCGCCCGCGTGGACTCTCTCGGCCCGCCGGGCGAAAAGGGAATGCGATCAGGCTTGCCAAACAACAGCGTCTCACGAAACCGCTCGCGCTCATTCATCGCGGGACCTCAGCAATGTGGGGCGTGCATACCTGCACGCGGGGTCCTCGGTCGCCAAGGCTAAATAGTTTCTGTTGCGGAAAGCCAAGACTGCCTGAAGGCAGGACTCCAAACAAGGAACGAACGCGTTCGGAGTCCTGGCTTCAGCCAGTCTTTGGCTTCCGAGCACGGCCCGAGTTCGGCGAATTCGGCTTTCCGCAACAGAAACTA
>VGYV01000854.1 GCA_016872855.1 Planctomycetota bacterium | reverse complement strand
TGATAGAAAGCCGGGCTGACAAAAACCGTGCCAAAGCCCCGAAGGGAGGCGGCGGCGCGGGCGCCCGTTTGGCTGCCTGCCCCCAGGCAGGCCACGCCGCACGAGCGAAGTCTCGTGCGGCGCTTAGTTTCTTAGGGGGGATCAGGGCAGGCGGTCGTCTCGCCCGAAGGAGAGCTTGGCTAGGACCGTGGCCTTGGCCGAGGGCGAGAAGCTGGGCGTAGCCCTATCGGAGGCTCCGGCTCTCCGCCAGAGGGCGACGCGGGGCCGTCGAAGACGATCGTGATCGTGGCATCCTCGTCCACGGCTTCTCGAGCGGCAAGCTCCAGCTCGACGACGCGGATGCGGGCTTCTGTTGCCCGCAGCTCCCGCCAGTACATGACCGCGGCGGAGCGGTTGATGCGGAAGCGAGATTCGCGGCCGATGAGCCTCTGTGCTGTTTTGTTTTCTGATGTCAAGTTTATTTCCTGAGAATTTGTAACACTTCAGCCGAATGAAGTGGAGAGCCAACCGTCGCCCTCGGATGGCGCGCCGAGTTCGGAGTGCGGGCTTTAGCCCGTATCTGGGGCGCAGGATACGGCCTGAAGGCCGCACTCCAAACCTCCACTTCACTCGGCTGAAGTGTTACGATTATCCAATGTGGCTCTGGCACGACGGACTTTCTCAAGGATGTCTTCGGGCTTGGCCGTCCAGACGAAGGGCCGAGGGTTCTCGTTATGGTGTCCGAGATAGGCCATGATGGCCTCGATGAGTTCCTGGACGCTTCGGAAGACGCCCCGGCGGATGCGTTTCTGTGCTACTACCCGTGAGAATGTTCTTGTCGTGACCACATTTCCGGCTCTCTCCACAGAGGCCGCAGAGAAGAGGGGACTATAAGGAAGCCAGGAAGGCAGGAGAACAGCCGGCCCGCAGAAGACCCGAACCGGCAAGAGAAGACCGGAAGCCAGAGAACCCTCTTGGGCTGGAACCCAGATGCCCCGCATCCTCTGCTTCCTTTCCTGCCTTCCTGCATTCCTTATAGTCTGGTTTGGTTGAGGCCGAGGGCGGAACGCCCGAGGCCCCGCTGGGGTCTCTGTATCTCCGTGGCCGATGCAACATCAGGGAGATAGGAATGGCTGAGGGGAGAGGGGGTTGGGGCAAACATTGCGCTTGACAACGGGGGGCGGGGCTTGTATAGTTTGTGCGCGTCTGATTCGGGGTTGACGGGGAGGGTATGGGCCGGCAGGAGGCCCGGACCTGCATCACCTCGCAGGAGAGATCCTCGGATGAAGCGAGCCACGACGGGGGCGCAACGCGGCGGGACGTGGCATGGGCTGCCGCTGCTGCGCGGGCGTGCGGTGTTGCTTGTCCTGATGGGGGTGTTCGCCCTGTCCTGGGGGGGCGAGGGGGCGCCGCCCGCGGCGGGGCCGCCGGCCGGGGAGCCGGGGGCGGCGGTGGAGGTGAGCGAGTTCAAGCTCCTCTATCCCAGCGTGGAGTACGCGCCGCACAAGCTGTACGAGAAGCACCCCGGCCTGCCGAAGCTGGAGGATGCGGCGAGGGCCGTGGTGCGCCTGGGGAAGGTGGCGGACGGGTATGTGAAGCGGCAAGCCGGGGCGGAGGAGGTGGCGTTCGCCCTGTGCGACCTGCCGAAGCAGCCGCTGAAGAAGTTCTACGCGAGCGCGCTAGTGAGCGTCGAGGAGCAGCTCGTCGAGTGGTTCAATGCGCGCAAGGTGGTGGGCGTGTTCGTGGCGACGCATCCGAAGGACATGGTGGTGCAGTTCGACCGCGCGCGCAAGGTGGTCGGGCTTGAGGACCTGCGGGGCACCGTGAAGGAGCTTCGCCTAGTCATCTGGGTGGGGCTGGTGACGAAGGTGCGGACCGTGGCGTCGGGCGACCGAGTGCCGAAGGACAAGCGGATGGACCACCCTGTGCACGCGCGGCTGCGGGAGCGTTCGCCCCTTCAGCCGGCGGTGGAGGGTGCGGCGGAGCGGCGCGACCTGCTGGACAAGGATGCGCTGGAGCGGCAGGCGGCGTTCCTGAGCCGGCACCCCGGGCGGCGGGTGGACGTGGCGCTGTCGTCGGACGACAAGCCTGGGGGGGTGGTGCTGGACTACCTTGTGAGCGAGAGCAGGCCGCGCTACGTGTACTTCCAGGTGTCGAACACGGGGACGGAGTACACGCGCCCCTGGCGCGAGCGGTTTGGGTTCGTGCACAACCAGTTGACGAACCACGACGACATTCTGACGCTGGACTACTCGGTGGCAGGGGACCGGGACGTGGCGGAGGCCCTCGCGCTGTCGTACGAGGTGCCCGTCTTCAACTTCCTCGACGGCCGTCTGCGCTCGCGCACGTATGCCTCGTTGAGCCGCTACACGGCGTCGGACGTGGGGATTGCGAACGCCGAGTACGATGGCCGCTCGTGCAGCGTGGGGACGGAGCTGATCTGGAACTTCCTCCAGCTCAAGTCGTTCTTCGTGGACGCGGTGGTTGGGGCTCGGTGCGAGCACATCCGCGTGGAGGACAAGCTGGCGGGCCAGACGGGCGACGAGCGGCTGCTGGTCACCTACTGCGGGATGCGCTTCCAGCGGCTGACCGAGCTGTCGAGCCTCTACGGCTCGCTCATCCTCGAGAAGAACCACCCCGGCATCGCGGGGACCCACGCGGACGAGTTGGAGAAACTGGGGCGCACGGACCCCGACCGGACGTTCCGCGTGTTGAAGTACGACCTGGCGTGGTCGTTCTACCTCGAGCCGCTGCTGAATCGGAAGGCGTGGGAAGACCCGACGACGTGGCGGAGCTCGACCCTCGCGCACGAGGTGGCGCTCTCGGTGCGGGGCCAGCGGGCGCTGGGCTCGCGCCTGATCCCCCAGTATGAGATGGTCGTGGGCGGGGCCTACACGGTCCGGGGCTACCCGGAGTCGGTCACGGTGGGCGACTCGGCGTGCGTGGCCTCGGCCGAGTACCGCTTCCACCTCCCGCGCGTGTTCAAGCCGAACGCCCAGCCCGTAGCCAAGTTCCCTGGGTTCACCCAGCCGTTCCGCTGGGCGCCGCAGCAGGTGTATGGGCGGCCGGACTGGGACCTCGTGTTCCGCGCGTTCTACGACGTGGGGCGGGTGGAGAACACCCACAGGAAGACGT
>VGYV01000853.1 GCA_016872855.1 Planctomycetota bacterium | reverse complement strand
CTTCGTGGGCGCGCGCCCCTTCGTCAAGTGCTCGACCTACTTCGGCCTCACGGCGGTGGACCGCTCGGCGCGCGGCATGCCACGCGAGTTCGCCGACCTCCTCTGGCTCGTCCAGTTCCTCCACGGCCCGGCCCTGCCCGTCCGCCGATGGCCGGGCCAGACGTGGCGCGCGGCCCAATGGGCCGACCTCGGCCAGCCGCGCGACTGGGTGGTCACGTTCGACCGCGTCCGGCGTGGCAAGGCATATCTCAGCGTGGCCGTGAGCCGCGAGGGGCCGGCCGCAGACCCGACAAGCAGCCCGGGCCGCGTGGCCGCGACGGGCCGCGCCGCCATCGTCTTCGACCTCGAACGACAAGTTGTCGAGCGCATAGACCTCGTGCTGCGCCGCGCCCAGGCGGGCGAGCGCGGCAGCCGCGCCGAGCTGCCGCCCTGGCTCCACCGCCTCGAGCTCCGAGCCATCGAGCGCGGCGCGCGCAAGGCGCTCCTCAAGCGTTCCTCGTGACGCGGGCCGCCCCGCGCCGCGATTCGAGATGAAGACCATCGAGGCAGGAGGCGTAGCAGCGGATTCGCGCGGCTGGGCACACCTTATTGCACCGAGCGGTTCTGCGGTCGGTTCAATAAGGGCTGCTTCTGGCCGTCCCGCACACGGCGGCGCACGGAAGAGGAAACCGAACCCGGGGGAGCCGGGTTTGGTTTCTAGTGTGCCCAGCCGCGCGAATCTGCTGCTACGCCCCAAGGCAGGAGGCACTGGTCATGGCGAAGGTGGCACAGCTCCACGACAACATTGACAAGACCCGCTACATCGTCCTGCGCCGCGAGAACATCCTCGGCCGCGCCCCCGAGTGCAACGTCCTGGTGGACAACCCGGTCATCTCGCGCCACCACGCCCACATCGCCCGCACGCCGGGCACCAACGCCTACTACATCGAGGACGTCTCCGCGCGCGGCACCTACGTCAACTTCGAGCGCATCCAGGGCCGCCGCCCCCTCCGCGAGGGCGACCGCATCTGCATCTTCCGCTTCCACAACATCCACCCCGCCGAACTCGACAAGATGACGCCGGACCAGCTCCACACCTTCAGCGACGACCCGCGCGTCGAGGGCATCAAGGCCGTCGCCGACCTCACCTTCGGCTACATCGAGATCTCGCAGGAGCAGTCGGCCGCCCAGGCCAAGACCGAAGAGGAAGAGAAGCCCAAGGGCCTCCTTGCCAAGCTCAAGGCCCTCTTCGGCAAGAAGTGAGGCAGCTCGCCGACGCTTGACGCGCGGGGGCCGCCGGCGTATCATACCCTCGTCGTCGTGACGCAACGAGCCACAACAGCGAGGAGACGATGACATGGCCACCGCACGCGAGACCATCCTGGCCGGCCCCTTCGGCGATCTGAACGGGCTAACGGGCATTGTCCACGTCCGGACGCTGTTCAAGAACTTCTGCGACTACGCCAAGCGCTTCTACACCTACAGCGCCACGAAGGTGGAGGGCTCGAAGGGCCAAGAACTCCTCGAGTATCCCCACGGCGACCTCCGCGTCGTGGACTGCGGCGGCCTGCGCCACGCCTTCCTGCTCATGGCCCAGCAGAATCTGGGCCTGAGGGACGAGACCAGCGGGGCCGCTGTCAGTTGGAGCAAAGGCTTTGCCACGCGACAGTTCTCCAAGTGCTTCGACGCCAAGATTCACGGCAACATCCGCACGGCCACGCAGAACTTCCGCGCCATCAGCCGATGCGTCTTCCGCGAGCACTACTTCGTCAAGATCGGCACCAGGTTCTACGACCCGTGCATGCTCGCGACCTACGAGACGGAAGAAGAGGTCATGTCATGGAAGTTCAAGAACGCATGCGATCCCTACGACAGGATCTTGTACGGGGTCGAGGGCGATGACTCCACGCTCCTGATCCGCATCCCCGACGCCGCCCCGCAACCCCACGGCTTCGCCAGCTCGTTCCTCCAGATCGAGACGAAGGAACTAGACAAGGCGGTCTACCACAAGGCATTCAACACGCGGTTCAAGCCCCACTGGCAGATGAAAACCAAGTCCGTCAACCAACTCCTCCAGGCCGCCGGCATCGCCGCCACGTGGCCCAACATCAAGTGACGTTCAGCGCCGCCACGCCATCCAGGGGCAACAGCACGCTTCCACGCGGCTCCCGAACCGCTCGGTCTGTGCTTGTCAACGGGCATTTGGGCGGAGACGCTGGCGAGGTAGTCGCGGAGTTCGGCGGAGAGGGCGGCCAGGCGCTCGGGCTGGTCGTCGGCAGGGTTGGTGGCCTCCCCTGGGTGCAGTAACGGATTTGCGCGCCGAAGCGGGCGTTCCTGTTCGTAGTTCGGCCTTCAGGCGGTCTTCAGGGCTGCCAGGGCGGACAGAAGAGCCGCGTAAACGCCGAACTACGAACGACGGCGGGCGGCGCACAAATCCGTTACTGCACCCAACGCCGGTTGCGTGATTGATCTGCCGCCGGCAGGGTGTAAAATGGGGACGGAGGCTCAGGGATGACGATCACGGACACCGGGAACCAGATCGTGCTGCGTCACCGCGGGCTTCTTACGCTTCGGTTGGTCCTGGCAATGATGCCCGTGGCGCTCGCCGTCGGCTGCGCCCTGGCGCCCCAGCGAGCGGATAGGGACAGCGGAGCCCGTCAAGAAGACCGCGCCATTGGGTATATCCGGGCGATCGCCACGGAAGCGCTCGACGTCGCCGTGGTCGTTTTGCACGGCCAGGCAAAAGAGGGTGAGTATCTCACCACCCTGCCCAACATGCGGATCGCCATGCTCAAGGTGGAGGGTCTCGCAACAGGAGAGAGAGGCGAGCGCCTTGCCGGCTGCTCTCTGACGAGCTTGGCGTCAAAGGCCAGCAGGCGGGACTATCCATGGGCTCCCAAGGAGGGCATGAAGGTATACAAGTTCTCCGCAACCGAGAGGCAGGGAAGCGTCCACCCGGGCTCCGGGAGCGCCCAGTGACGACATGTGCCGGTCGAAGCATCGGATTCGCGTTTGGAGGGCACCCCATGAATCACCCAAGGCTCGGGCGGCTGCTCGCCGTATGCCTCGCCCTCGGGTGCGGCGTTGTCCATGCATACCGACCGGTGGGGCCGATGGAGTTGGTCGTAGAGTCGGAGAATGGCCAATACGAAC
>VGYV01000852.1 GCA_016872855.1 Planctomycetota bacterium | reverse complement strand
ACGCGGAAGACCGACAAGCTCACCGGCGGCCACAACTGGACCCGCCTTGAGGTTGACTTCACCCCTTCGCCGAACGACCCGTTCCTCCTCATCAAGCTCTGCGTCGAGGGCACGGGCACGGCCTGGTTCGACGACCTGGAGCTAGTGGAGGTGGCGCGATGAGCCGCCCGAAGGAGGCTGCCCCCATTGTTGCCGGCCCGAAAAGGGGCGTCAACAATGGTAGATCTGCCAATAACGGCCTCATACGCATACGTACCCATTGTTGCCGGTCACACACACATATCACTCCGCGGGCCGCGGGGCCTCGCTCGAAAGGGGCCGGGACGCACGCATGTCTAGAGGCTTCAATACCTTATGGCGAGCCATGGCCCCGTCCAACGGCTCCTGTGGCCCCATTGTTGCCGGCCGCCGGGCCGACTCGACCGGCAACAATGGGCGCCCTTAGCGTGGCAGGCACAGTCACCCCCTGCTCGGGGTTGACATCCCAGGAATGGTGAGTATGATAGCAGCAGGGGAGAACTCGGAGACGAACCAGATGAAGACGCTGAGGGACGATGAGCTAGCGCGGGACCTCAGAAGCGTGCTGGACGGCTTGGAGCGCGAGGGCGAAGAGGTAGTCATCGTGCGCAACAATCGGCCCATTGGGCGACTGGTTCCTGAGCCACGGGGCATGACTGTGCGCGAAGCTTTTGGCGACCTTTTCGGCATTCTGACGGACGAGGAAGGGGAGGCGTTGCTCCGTGACATTGAGGGCATGGACCGTCTCCTCGATCAGGGAGTGCGCGACCCGTGGGAGTCGTAGTGGACACCTCGGTGTGGGTGGCCGTAGAGCGTGCACAGCTCACCCTTACCGACCTTGAGGCCGCGATTGGGCCAGACACGGTCTTTTCGACACCGGTCGTCATCGCAGAGCTTCGCTATGGGTTGAGAAGAGCCAAGACGCGAGAGCAGCGGGTCGCGCGAGAGCGCGCCCTTGAGCGCGTAGCTGCAAAGGACTGTCTTCCCATTGACAAGGGAACGGGAGAGATATTCGGCGGGATCGCCTCGGACCTTGATGACCGGGGCAGGCCCTCGACCCATCGCGTGCAGGACCTATGGACTGCCAGCCTTGCGCTCCAGCATGGCCATAGGGTCCTGACGCGGAATCCGAGGCACTTCGACGACATCCCCGGCCTGACCGTGCTATCCATCTAGACGCAACTTCTGCGGGCGGTGGGTGTCAGGCGTCGTGGGCGCGACGGGTAGTTGGAGAAGTCAGAGATGAGGACAATCTACTTGGTTGCCTGCGTGAGTGAGAAGAAGCAGGGGAGCCATGCCGCCAAAGACTCATACGACTCCGCATGGTTCAAGAAGGCGAGGGCCTACGTGGAGCGACAGAAGTCCCCTTGGTTCATTCTATCGGCAGAGCACGGGCTTCTGGACCCAGAGAGCCGTATCGAGCCGTATGAGAAGACACTCAACGAGGCCTCCGTTGCGGAGCGGCGCGCTTGGGCAGCACGGGTTATCCCCAAGCTTAGGGAGGTGATCCAGCCTGCCGACTGCGTGGTTTTCCTCGCAGGCGAGAGATACCGCGAGTTCCTCATTGGCGAGGTCCGCAGGATGTGTGCTCAAGTCCTCGTGCCAATGGAGCGGCTTGCCATTGGCAGACAGTTGCAGTGGCTGACTGAGAGGACAGGACGCCTTGGCTAGGCTTGATGATCTCAAGACATTCTATCGCATTCTGGCATTGCTCCATGACAGGGCCGGCGGCTACCGGACCCTCGCCAACAGCAATAGGCGGATGAACTGGCCTCCGAGGGGCGTCTACTTCTTCTTCGAACACGGCGAAGCCCGAACGCATTCCGGAGGCGGGCTGCGCGTTGTCCGTGTCGGCACACACGCTGTCTCGATCGGATCGTGCACCACCCTCTGGCAGCGTCTGAGCCAGCACCGGGGCCCGATCACCACGGGGGCCGGCAACCACAGAGGGTCGGTGTTCCGGGAGCTGGTGGGACAAGCCATATCCGTCCGTTCACCCGGCGTGTACCCCGTCTCATGGGGGGACGGATACTCCGCTCCCAGGGAGACAAGGGATCTGGAACTCGGACTTGAACGGGAAGTGAGCCGTCACATAAGGGGCATGCCGTTCCTCTGGCTGGCGGTCGAGGACGACCCGTCACGGGAAAGCCAACGGAGCTATGTGGAGCGAAACGCCATCGCGCTACTCAGCAATTGGCGAACCCCTGGCAACGACGCGCTCGATCCGCCATCCCCAGGGTGGTTGGGTAGACACTGCCCCAGCGAACAGGTGAAGGTATCAGGCCTCTGGAACCGGCATTGGGTAGATGGAGCCTATGCTCCCAAATTCCTCGAAGCTCTAGACCACCTTGTGAACCGCATGTAGTGGGCTAACGTGCGTGTCACCCCGAAGACCCCCGCAGCTTGTCAAGTCCTCTCGAAGGAGAAGCAGATGAATAGCGCCCGGATGCCCCTGATGCTCGCGTGCCTATGCCTGATGTTGCCCGCCCTGGCGGAGGCCCCCAGGATGGCGGACGGCAAGCCGCGGCAGTTCTCGCGCGAGATACGCCTCGCGGACGTGCTCAACCACAAGTGGACCGATGAGCTGGTGACCTATGCCATGGACTTCCCGGAGAAGCAGGCTACACCAGACTCCATCCGGCACTACGATGCGGACGGCGGGAAGGAAGTGCCTTTCCAGCTCTCGGGGGTCGCCTTCCACGATGAGAAGCGGCAATTCGTCAAGTCGGCCACCATCGCGTTTTTCGTGGACGAGCTGCCCGCCAACGGGGCGCGGACCTATGCCGTGCTTTGGGACCCCGGCACCTTCGCCAGCGCGGCCCAGCCCGCCGCGGCGCTGAAGGAAACGGATATGAAGGCCGAGACGTTCGAGGTGACGAATGGCCTATTCAGCGTGCGCCTTGCGGGGGAGAAGCGCTTCGAGCCGCCGGTGGAGGCGGCCAGCGTGCCCGGCCCGCTCCGCGGCTTCAAAGGCCCGGACGGCGCATGGCGCGCCACCAGCCGCTTCGTCACCGACGCGAAGGTGCTGGGGTGGAAGAGCGAGTTGGCCGAGGCGGGGCCGCTCTGGAAGCTCTATCGCGTCCGCTTCGAGTTCGATGCCGGCCGCTTCTACGAACTCGAGCTGAA
>VGYV01000851.1 GCA_016872855.1 Planctomycetota bacterium | reverse complement strand
CCGCGGTTCACACTGGCGAAGTAGGCGCTCACGCCATTGCGGAAGGGGCCGAAGGCGCGCGCGTCGTCGCCCGTGCCCGGCCGCTCGACCTTGATGACCTCGGCCCCCAGGTCGGCCAGCACCATGCCGGCGAACGGCCCGGCCAGCACCCGCGTCACGTCCAGCACAAGCAGATCTGTGAGCGGCCCGCGAGAGGCCATCGGCGTCTCCTAGTCATCGCGTCGGAAGACGGACAGGGGGCTCAGGACGAGGAGCCTGAGCCTGGCGAAGGCGCTGGCGAAGACGTACTGAACCGCCGCCCAGGTCGGCCGGGCCTCGGGCTCCTGGAGGAGGACCAGCCACGGCAAGGCCAGGAAGCGCAGGCCGCTGGAGATGAGGAAGATGACGCCGTGATAGGTGAGCGGAAGGCCAAGGAGGCTGCCCGTCCAGTCCCTCCCTAGCCAATCGGCCACGGTGCCACCGAGGATGCCACTGAGAACGGCGGCGACCGCAATGGTCACGCTGTTGAGCGCCAGGTAGGCGCTCCCCTGGCGGCGGCCGCCGTGGGATGCGCTCATCCGCAGCATGAGGTTGAAGCTGGCCACCTCGACCCCCGACCATGCCGCGACTGACACGAGGACGCCGGCGTAGCCGCCCCACGGATGCTCAGGCGTCACGAAGATCCAGGCGGCGGCCCCGTGGAGGACCAGGAGCGTGCCGACCAGCAGGGTCGGCTTGCAGCCCCAGCGGTCCACAAGCCGGCCCCAGGCGCGCACGACCAGAATGGAGACGAGCGTGGGCATGACCACGGCCATGAGGTTTGCCGTGGCCCTGGTCACTCGCACGACGTCGAAGAGGTAGAGCCAGATGTACTGGCCGAGGAAGCCGATGCTCAGGATGCGGGTGGCGCTGAAGGCGAGGTAGCAGCGGAAGCTGCGGTCGGCCAGCGGCTCGCGGAACAGCTCGCGCAGGGTGATCTTGGGGTTCGCCTTGTGCCCCACGTCGGGGATCGGCAGGAGCCAGAGGAAGTCAATCACCCCCAGGACGGCTGCCGCGGCGAAGGCGAGGCTGATCGTGCGGGTGAGGGCCTCGGGGCTCATCGCGTGGTCGAGCAGCCAGGCGACGAACTGCCCGACCAGCAGCCCCACGATGGCCCCGCCCTGGCTCCACACTGAGAAGAAGCGGCCGCGCACCCGCGCCGGAATCACGTCGGCGAACCACGAGAGCACGGCGGGGCTCATCACGTAGGTCGCCAGCGAGGCCAGCGCATGCAGCACGAGCAGCGCCCGCCACCACCAGGCCTCGGGCAGCACCCACGGGATGAGCGCGATGGGCACCCACAGCGAGCGGTAGGCGATGCCTGCGATGAGGAAGACCTGCTTGCGGCGCCCGTACCGCGCGAGGAAGTAGCTCGTCGGCAGCGCGGTCACCGCCCCCATCAGCGGCAGCGCCCCCAGCACGCCGAGCCAGTAGAGCGGCATCCGCACCACCTCCGTGGCATAGAGGTTCAGGGCCACCCCCGTGGTGATGTGCATGCAGGCCGCGCCAAACATCCAGGCGACCCGGATGCGCCACATCGCCTCGCGGACCTTGAGGGGCGGCTTTTCAGGCTGACCTTCGGGCGTGGACACAGGCGTCTCTCTGGGCGTATGCAACGGGTCGTGAGCAGGGATTCTACCGGCGCCTGCGGCCTGGCGCAACCGCTACCGGAACAGCCGCAGCAGCGGGCGGAGGAGGCGCCAGCGGGAGAGCACGTAGGCCCATCGCCCGAGGCGGAGGAGACGCCGCACCGGCATGTACACCGCGTGCTGCATGTTCGAGTAGAGGGCGCCCACGATGTACCGCACGGCGCGGAACGTCGGCCCCGCCTCCGGCTCGTGGAGGCCGAAGAGCCACACGAGCGACAGGAGCCGCAGGCCGCAGGAGATGAGGAACAGGACGCCGTGGTAGGTGAGCGGCCAGCCAAGGAGCGAGCCGCGCCAGCCTTCGAGAAGCTTGGCCACCGTGCCCCCGAAGAGGCCGCTCAACAGCCCCGCGGCGGCCACGACGATGCTGTTCGCCGCAATGTATGCGCTGCCCTGCCGCCGCCCATCCCCCGACCCGCCCATTCGCAGCAGGAGGGTGAAGCTCGCCAGGTCCACCCCCGGCCAAGCCGCCATAGCCACCATCGCCGCCGAGTAGCCCATCCACCAGCTCTCCTTCGTCACGAAGATCCAGGCAGCGGCGCCGTGGACGATCAAGGCCCCTGAAACCAGCAGCGTAGCCTTGCAGCCCCAGCGGTCGACAATCTTCCCCCAGAGCGGGTAGGCCGCGAGACCCAGGAGAATGGGCACCGTCATCAGAAGGAGGTTCGCCTCCCGATTGTTCATCTTCACCTCGTCGAAGACGTAGAGCCAGATGTACTGCCCAACATAGATCAGGCCGAAGTTCAGCGTGGCCGAGAAGCCGGCGAACCAGCGGAAGTTCCCGTCCCGCCACGGCTTCACCAGAAGCTCCCGCAGGCTCAGCGTGGGGTCGGCGCGGTGCTTGGTATCGGGCACCTTGGTCAGGGTCAGGAAGTCGGCGATGCCGCACAGCGCGGCGGCGGCGAAGAGCAGGCTGATCGTGCGCCGCAGCATCGCGTCGCCGAACGGCGCCGCCAGGTCGAGCACCTCTCCCACGACCAGCGTCATGGCAAGGCCCACCAGTTGCCCGATCTGCGCGCGCCGCGAGAAATACCGCCCTCGCACCCGCTCGGGAATCAGGTCGGCGAACCATGAGAGCACCCCAGGGGTCGAGACGTTGCTGAACGACGCCGACACGGTCATAAGCAGCATCAGGCCCGACCACCACCAGGCCTGAGGCAGCACCCACGGCACGAGCGCGATCACAAGCCACACGGTGCGGTGAATGATGCCGGCGATGAGGAGCACGGACTTGCGGAAGCCATAGCGCTCGACGAAGTAGCTAGCGGGGAGCTGTAGGGCCGCCGACGCCGAGAGCAGGGCGGCGAGGAGCCCGAACTGGAAGTCGGTCATGCCCAGCACACGGCCGTAGCGGGTGGGTGCCGCGCCCACGCTGGTCACGTACATCCACGCGGCGCCGAACACCCAGGCCGCCGTCACATATCCCATCGCGCTCCGCGCACTGTAGCGCAGCCGCTGGGGCGACCGAGGCTCCCCGCTGGGGTGTATGG
>VGYV01000850.1 GCA_016872855.1 Planctomycetota bacterium | reverse complement strand
TTCCCCGTGGACGAGCGCGATATTGCGGAGCGCGACACCCTGGCGCCCGACGTCCCCTGCGGCTACCGGTTCGATGGCAGCCCGCAGGACGGGCAGGAGGGAAAGGGAAAGGGAAAGGGAAAGGGAGAGGGAGAGGGAGAGTGAAAGAGTGCCTTTCGGCCTTTCCCCTTCCCTTTCACTTTCCCTTTCACTTTCCCTCTACTTCCCTCCATTCATCCACCCATCCAGTCATCCCCTCCGGCCGCGGCGAATGGCCGCTTTGCAGGTGAGAAGCGATGGCTCCCGGAACCGCCAGCCTGACAGTGTGGCAGCGTCTGAAGCTCCTCTGGGGGCGGCCGCGGCGCTTCTGGCTCAACGTCGTTCGGCCGGGCTACGTGCGGGCCAACCTCGCGCGGCGGCGCGGCGAGTGCCGCCGCTGCGGCGCCTGCTGCCAGATGGGCCTCTACTGCCGGCACCTCAAGTACGGCGCAGGCGACCTCTCCGAGTGCGTCCGCTACACCAAGTGGCGGACCGGCAACTGCCGGAACTTCCCCATTGACGAGCGCGACATCGCCGAGCGCGACATCGTGATGCCCGACAGGCCGTGCGGGTTCCGCTTCGAGCCGAGGCCCAGGTAAGGCGCCAGCGTGACAGCGGGGCCGCGGCGGGTGCGAGACGGGATTGTAGGTGGACGGGTCTTCTCTGGAGCCTGAAAGGCTCGCATGGTAAAGCCCAGGGCAACGCCCTGGGTCCAGGGGCATCCATGGGCAAGCCCTGAAAGGGCGAGATAGAGCGCCGCTATGTCGCCCTTTCAGGGCTGAGCCTAGGGTCGCCACGTTCCCAGGGCGTTGCCCTGGGCTTTACCATGTCGCCCCTACGGGGCTTCGGAATCCGCCTGCAATCCCGGCCCGCACCCGGCCGCGGCTCACGCCTTCCAGAGGCCGTGCAGGTTGCACCACTCGCGCGCGCTCACCTGCTCGGCCAGGACCGGGAAGCAGGCCTCCGGCTTGTCGCTCGGCGCGAGGAACTGCCGGTACTCCTTCCCGTCCGCCATGAGCGCGATCCATTCGATGTAGTGCTGCGGCGTCATCGGGTGCGGCACGCTGCCGACCTTCACCTTGATCCCCTCCGCGGTCCGCTCGATGACCGGCACGTGCTTCTCCCGCGCGGCGTCAACCGTATTCTCCTTGAAGAGCCGCATCGGCTCGCCGCAGCAGACCAGCTCGCCCTCCCCCCCGTCGAGCACCTCGATGATGTTCCCGCAAATGTCGCACTTGTAGACCTCGAGCCGTTCCGCCATGCCCAGTCCTCCTTCGATCAGGCCTTCGGGACCAACTGGAGCGGCCCGTTCGCCGCCCGCCCACACGTTACCTCTATGCTAGGCGCGATCATGTTTTGAGTCAACACCCACCTTGAACTGCGGGAGGTGTTCCGCGTGGGCGGCCAGGAGGTCGTCGGCCAGGAGCTGGGCCTTGGTGAGGGAGCCGACTGAGCCTTCGGCCACGAGCGCCTGGATGAACAGGGCGCGGTCGCCCCCCAGGGCGGCGTCCACGATGGTCTCGATAACGGCGATGCGGCTGGCGAGGGTGGCGGCGAGGCCGCTGGGCAGCTCGCCCAGGGCGATTGGCCGCAGGCCGCTAGCGTCCGCGATGGCGGGGCTTTCGAGCACGGCCTCGGGCGGGAGGTTGCTCACCTGCCCGCGGTTGGGCAGGTTGGCGGAGTAGATGCGCCCGGCGTCGGCGTCCACGCTCTCGATGATGCTGATGACCTGCTCGTGCTCGCCGCCGCCCGAGCCGAAGTAGGACTCCGGCAGCGGCTCCTCGCCCAGGGCCACGCGGCGCATCTGCTCCCAGGCGCGGTCGCCGCCCTGGATGACCGCCTCCATGCTGAAGGCGTCCACGCCGAGTGTCTTGCCGTAGTAGGTGCCGCCGCGCGTGAGCTGGGGGAAGAACTCGATGGCGTGGCGGTCGAGGACGGCGGGGAATGCGCCGTAGAGGGCGAAGGCGTGCCAGGAGAAGGGGTTGTCGAGCTTCGCCAGCGCCTCAGGCCCGTCGCCGAGCGATGCGAAGGCGTCCAGCAGCCTGTCGGGCGAGGCGTCCAGGCGCTTCGCAAGCTCCGCACGGACCAGGGGCCAGGCGTCGCGCCCCTTGTGGCGGAACTCGGTGAACCAGGTCATGTGGTTGAGGCCGACCGCGGTGTAGGTGGCTTCGTTGAATGGCGCGTTGATGAAGCGAGCGAGGTATTGAGCGACGCCGAGGACGCCGTGGCACAGGCCGACCACGGGCGCGCCCGTGGCCTTGCGGATGGCGCGGCACACGGCCGTCATCGGGTTGCCGTAGTTGAAGAAGAGCGCGTTGGGGCAGAGGTGGAGCACGTCGCGCGCGACGGCCACCATGGCGGGGACCATGCGGAGCGCGCGGGAGAGGCCGCCCGGCATCGCCGTGTCGCCCACGGGCTGGAAGACGCCGTGCTTGCGGGGGACCGCGATGTCGGCGGCCCAGGCCCTGCGGCCGCCCACGCCCACGGTGCAGATGACGGCGTGTGCGTCGGGCAACAGGTCGCGGCGGTCGAGCGACGCCAGCACGCGAACGGGTGCGCCCCTGGCGGCCACCATTCGGCTCACCAGCTTCTCCGCCACGTCGAGGGCCTCGGGGCTGATGTCCACCAGCCCCAGGTCAATCTCCTTCCCGGTCCGCAGGATGTCGGCCACGAGGCCCCTTGTGAACGACACGCTTCCCGCGCCGACCAGCACGTACTTCGCCGCCACTCGTTGCTCCTTCCGTCAGGGTATGGGGTGCTCGCCCATCCTAGCAGCCCCGCGCGCCCGCGTCAAGGGGCAGCCCTGGACTGGGTATGGCCCCCCAGTTCTGGTGGATTCCTCCGCAGCCCCCACGGGGGCGTGCTATATCAGCCCAGGGCGAAGCCCTGGGAAGAGGGTGACGCGTAGGTCAGCCCTGAAGGGGCGTACTATGTGGTCCCGGGCGCCGAATCGTACCTATGGCGGCTAGTACGCCCCTACAGGGCTGAATCTGGCCGTCCGCCTCTCCCAGGGCTTCGCCCTGATCTTTGCCCACATCTCGGGGCCTTGTAGCCCGCCGACGCGGGCGACCCAGCCGTAGCCCAGGGCGACCGAAGGGAGCCCTGGGATCGCGCGTCCCCCCCATCCAAGCCCCCGAAGGGGGC
>VGYV01000849.1 GCA_016872855.1 Planctomycetota bacterium | reverse complement strand
ATTCAACTTTTCGGGGCGAAAAGTAGAATGTCCCCTTTTCCAGTGGCGGCGGATGGCCTCGACGAGCTGCGTGCGGACGGTGAGGACGGGGTTGAGGCTGGTCATCGGCTCCTGGAAGATCATGCCGACCTTGCCGCCGCGGTAGTCGCGTCGCTCCTGGGCGTTCATCGCCAGCACGTCGCGGCCATCGAAGCGGATGGCGCCGCCGGCGATATAGCCGGTGGGCTTGGGCACGAGCTGCATGATGGAGAGGCCGGTGAGCGACTTGCCGCAGCCCGATTCGCCCACGAGGCCGAGCGTCTCGCCCCGCTGAATGGCGAACGACACGCCGTCCACCGCCCGCAGCGGCTGCCCGCCCGTGCGGAACCAGGTTCGGAGGCCCTCGACCTCGAGCAGGGGCGTGCTCATCGCAGCTCCTCCCGAATCCGCAGGCGGGGGTCGAGAGCGTCGCGGAGCGCGTCGGCGAAGAGGTTGGCCGAGAGCACGAGGGCGAACATGGCCACGAACGCCCCGGCCAGGCTCCACCAGACGATGGGGTCGCGGCCCAGCTCGCTGCGGGCCTGGTCAATCATCGAGCCCCAGCTAAACGTGTCTGGCCCCACGCCCACGCCGATGTAGCTCAGCACCGCCTCGGCCAGCACCAGTCCGCTGAAGCGGAGCACCACGCTGATGAGCACGAGGTGCATCACATTGGGCACGATGTGCCGGCGGATGATGCGGAAGCGGGGCACGCCCAGCGCGAGGGCCGCCTGGACGTATTCGCGCTCGCGCAGCTTCATCGCCTCGCCACGCAGCACGCGGCACAGGCCGACCCAGCCCGTCAGCCCCATCACCACGCACAGTTGCACCAGCCCCTGGCCGAACACGAGCATGAACGCCACGACCAGCAGCACCCAGGGCACCGAGGCGAGCGTGCTGTAGAGGTACTGCACCGCGTCGTCGAGCCAGCCGCCGAAGAAGCCCGCCAGCACGCCGAAGAAGATGGCGAAGGGCACGGCGATCAGCGTGGTGAGGCCCCCCACGATCAGCCCCGTGCGCACGCTCTTCAGCGTCTTGTAGAAGACGTCCTGGCCCGTCTTGTCCGTGCCGAGGAGATGGCGGCCCGGGTGGCGGAGGGGCGGGTGGATTCGCCTGATGACCGTCTTCCCCTCCTCCTCGGCCTCCACGGTTTCCTTCGACAGCTCCACGCGGGCGAGGGGCGCCGAGTAGGTGCGTTCCTCAGGCGTCAGCGGCGCGAGCAGGCGGTCGAGGGCCGAGCGCGCGGGGCCCCAGACGGTCGCGCCGGCCGCGGTGAGGCGCGGGGCGCCGGCCTCGTCGCGCTCGGCGTCGCGCCAGCTCACGCTGTCGAGCGCCGCGATGGCCACGTAGACGCCCAGGACGCACAGCGAGATGGCCGCCAGGCGCCGCCGCCGCACCTCGCGCCAGGCGTTCTGCCACAGCTCCTGCCGCCGGGCGTGGAGCCAGAAGAGCACGAACCCGCCCACGGCAGCAACAAAGGCCAGGTTCGAGACAAGCGGCACGCGCGAATTGGCCACCGCGGGCAGCCTGGCGAGTCCGCGCACGCCGAGGTACACTCCCGCGCCAAGCAGGCCAAGGAGCACGAGGCCAGCGGCAGCCTTCCCCACGTCGCGCAGCGACGGGCCGCCGTAGAGGTTGCGGTTCTCGCCCGCCCCCAGGGTGATTCGCGGGTCCACCAGCGTGTAGCTGATGTCGGTGAGCAGCAGTCCAATGATGAAGAGGATGGCGCTGATGTAGACCATCGAGCGGACGACCGCGAAGTCCTGAGCCTGGATCGCGGTGATCGTCATGCTGCCCAGGCCGGGCACGGCGAAGAAGGACTCCATGATCAGGCTGCCCATGAACAGAAAGGGGATTGCGGTGACGGTGTTGGTGAGGATGGGGATCATGGCGTTCTTGAGCACGTGGCGGAAGAGCACGGAGCCTTCGCCGAGGCCCTTGGCCCGCGCGGTGCGCACGTAGTCGCGGCCCATCTCCTCGAGCACCACGGTGCGGTAGTAGCGCACGGAGCCGCCGATGCCCGCCACCACGCCGATGACCACGGGCAGGACCACGAACTTCGGCATCGCCGCGCCCCAGTCGAAGCCCGAAATGGGGAACAGCCGCAGCCACTGGGCGAACACAAACTGCCCGCCGATGATATAAAATAGCGACGACACGGACATCATGAGCACGCAGACCACGGTGCCCCAGCGGTCGAGATAGGTGCCGCGGCAGAAGGCGATGATGAGCGCGATGGTGATCTCGACGGCCATGCCGATGAGGAACGTGGGCACGGCAATGGCGAGGCTCGGCCCCATGCGGCGGCGGATTTCGGAGGCGATGTCGCGGCCCGTCACGTCCGATTGCCCGAGGTCGAAGGCCAGCAGCCGCGCGCACTTTTGGAAGAAGAGCGTGTTCGTGAGCGTGCCGAGGCCACGGTCGGCCGCGTTGTAGAAGAGCGGCAGGTGGTAGTTGTGCTCGCGCTTCCAGGTCTCGATGGCCTCGCGCGTCGCGTGCTTCTCGCCCAGGATGCGGCGGGCCATGTCATCGGGCTTGTTGACCACGAAGAACAAGAGGAACGTGAGGACCATCACGCCCAGGACGATGGGCACGGCGTAGAGCAGGCGGCGGAGGATGTAGGCGAGCAAGAAAGGGCTCCTGGTATTCCACTCCGGCCGTCGGACGTGCCCGCCCCCACCGACCTCGCGTCGGTGGGGCGGGAGCCTCAAACGCCCGAAGTGCCGCTCCTTCTCATGCCTCTTTCAGATGTCGCACGGCGGCCCACACGGCGGGCACGACGAGGAGCACGAGCACGCCCAGCACGATGAACACGGGGGTCCAGAGCGGCCGGTTCCACTCCGACCGCCTCTCGGCGCGCAGGTCGGGATCGATCCGGCGGTACTTCATCGTGTTCCAGGCGATGGCGTGCGGGTGGGCGTTGCGGAACCACTCGTGGACGAGGGAGAAGCCGATGCCGTGGTAGCCGAAGATCCAGGGGGCGTCGCGCTGGAGCACGTGGTTCATCTTGCGGATGAGCGCCAGACGCTCGGGCGTGTTCTCCATGTGGCGCATCTGCTCGAACAGGCGGTCGAACTCGGGGCTGGCGTAGTTTGCGTTATTCTCGCTGCCTCCGCGCTTGCGGGAGTTCGCGCCATAGAGGAGGAAG
>VGYV01000848.1 GCA_016872855.1 Planctomycetota bacterium | reverse complement strand
TGGAAAGGGCTTCAGCATGGCTCTCCGCCTCAAAGACCTCACCGACTGCCCCGAGCTCCTCTCCGGCGGCCACCGCGCCTGCGCCGGCTGCACCGCCCCCTCGATGATCCGCCAGTTCCTCCTCGCTGCCGGCAAGCACACCGTCGTCGGCTGCGCCACCGGCTGCATGGAAGTCGTCACCACCATCTACCCCTACACCGCCTGGCGAGTGCCCTTCATCCACGACGCCTTCGAGAACTCCGCCGCCACCATCAGTGGCGTCGAGGCCGCCTACAACGCCCTCCGCCGCCGAGGCCGCATCCCGCCTGACAAGCGGATCAACTTCATCGCCATGGGCGGCGACGGAGGCACCTACGACATCGGCCTCCAGTCGCTCTCGGGGGCGATGGAGCGCGGCCACCGCATGCTCTACATCTGCTACGACAACCACGCCTACATGAACACCGGCATCCAGCGCTCGGGGGCCACCCCCAGGGGCGCCGCCACCTCCACCGCCCCCGCCGGAAAGGTCCACCTCGGCAAGGAACAGCCCCGCAAGGACCTCACGGCCATCATGCTCGGCCACAACCTGCCCTACCTCGCCCAGGCCAGCCCCTACAACCCCCGCGACCTCATGGCCAAGGTGCAGCGCGCCCTCGAGATAGACGGCCCGACCTTCCTCAACGTCCTCGCCCCCTGCCACCGCGGCTGGCGCATCAAGGTCGAGGAATCCATGGCCATGGCCCGCCTCGCCGTCGAAACCTGCTTCTTCCCACTCTGCGAGGTGGACCACGGTGTCTGGAAGATCAACTACAAGCCCAAGGAGAAGAAGCCGCTCGTCGAGTGGCTCAAGCCCCAGGGCCGCTTCGCCCACCTCTTCAAGCCCGGCCCCGGCGAGGCCATCCTCGCCGAGCTCCAGGCCGAGGTAGACCGCAAGTGGGCCGACCTCCTCGACCGCGAGGCCGCCAGCAAGGCCAAGGCCGCGCCCGCTGCGCAGACCGCCTGACCCCTCACACCCACGCAGCCACCGCAGGGCCGCCGGCCCTCTTCGTTCGAGCCCTGCGCGGAACTTCGGCGAGCGCCTTGACTCGGACCGCTGATTTAGGTATTCGTACATTCCAGCCGGCGGGCGGGGACGCAGGGGATCAGGTATCGCGCTTGCGAGGGAAGCCCATGAGCCAGAGGACGGCTCTATATGCCGAGCACCTGCGACTCGGCGGGCGGATGGTGGACTTCCATGGCTGGGAGCTGCCAGTCCAATACGAGGGTATCCTGGCCGAGCACCGCCACTGCCGCGAGGCCGCCGCCGTCTTCGACACCTCGCACATGGGCCAGCTCCGAGTCCGCGCACGGCCATCGGCCCTCGCCCAGGTGACGACGCAAGACGCCGCCGCGCTGGCGATAGGCCGCTGCCAGTATGGCTTCCTCCTCAATGAGGCCGGCGGCATACTCGACGACACGATCCTCATTCGGCTCGGCGCCGAGGACTTCCTCCTAGTGGTGAACGCCGCACCCGCCGCGCGCGATCTCGCATGGCTGCGCACCCGCCTGCCGGAGGCTGAGGTGACGCTCCAGGCACCAGAGGGCGGCTGGGGCAAGCTGGACCTCCAGGGGCCGAAGAGCGCCCAGGTGCTGGCGCCCCTCGCCGACGTGGAGCTGGGCTCGCTCGGCTACTTCAGCGTCACCCGCGCAAGGGTGTGCGGCAACGACTGTGTCCTCACCCGCGCGGGCTACACCGGCGAGCTGGGCTACGAGCTCATGGCGCCATCCGAGAGCATCGCCGCCATCTTCGGGGAGCTCGTGGCCCATCCCGCCGTCAAGCCGGCGGGCCTCGGCGCCCGCGACTCCCTTCGCCTGGAGATGGGCTACCCGCTCTACGGGGAGGACATGGACGCCGGGACAAGCCCGTTCGAGGCGAGCCTCGGCAGCTTCATCCGCTTCGGCCACGACTTCGTCGGCTCAGCGGCGCTCCAAGCGGCTGGCGCGCCGAGCAAGAGGCGCGTGGCCTTTGTCGCCGCGAGCCGCCAGAGGGCGTGTGCAGGGAACGAGATCGCGCACGGCGGCCGCACAGTGGGCCGCGTGACCACGGCGGCCTTCGCGCCAAGCCTCGATGTCTCCATCGGCCAGGGCTACGTGCCCGCCGACCTTGCGACGCCCGGCACCGAGCTAACCATCAGGACGCCGCGCCGCGACCTCGCGGCCGTCGTCGCCCAGCCGCCCCTCTACAAGCATGGCACCTGCCGAACCAAGGAGCTCTAGGCCCCCATGAGCGCAATCCCCCAGGAACTCCTCTACACCGAGAACCACGAATGGATCCGCGTCGAGGGCGACGTTGGGACAGTCGGCATCACCGACTACGCGCAGAAGGCCCTCAGCGACATCACGTTCGTTGACCTGCCAAAGGTCGGCGCCGAGGTCGCCCAGGACGACGAGGCCTGCGCCGTCGAGTCGTGCAAGGCCGCGGCAAGCGTCTATGCCCCAGTCGGCGGCAAAATCATCGAGGTCAACGCCGCGCTCGCCGACGACCCCGGGAGGGTCAACGCCGACTGCTACGGCGAGGGCTGGCTCTACAAGCTCGCCCTCGCCGACAAGGCCGAGCTATCGAAGCTGAAGACCGCGGGGCAATATGGCCAGCTCGTGGCCAAGGGATAGCCCGCGTTCCCGACCAACTGTGCCAGCTCCGAACGAGCGAAAGGACTTTGCCGGCGGCGTGAGCCGCCGGGAAGGAGCCGGCAAATGTCCAGCCCCGCCGGGGCGGAAGGGACGCGCAGAACTGCCACCCCTTCGGGGCTGAGCGCGTCGCCCCACAAATAGGGGGACAAAATGGCGGGCGCTTCGATCTCTTGCTCCCGAAGGGAGCAGAGCGGGTAGCCGGCGGCTTTAGCCGCCGGACTCCTGCGCCAGAAGTAGGGCAGTCCCGAAGGGACGGCAGACACGTGCGCCGCGTCGTCTCCCATGGGTTTCTGCCGTCCCTTTGGGACTGGGCAGTGTGTGCGCCCCGTTCCGGCGGCTGAAGCCGCCGGCTATCCACTGCTGTCCCTTCGGGACTGTGGTCTTGTCCCCTCATTTGTGGCTCTCCGGGCTTTCTTGTGGGTGCCCACAAGGGGGGCGCCAAGCCGAGGAACCCTTCTACCTCCCTCAGCATAGGCATGGCAAGGACTTACGCCGAAATACACCTGTGCCGGCGCTG
>VGYV01000847.1 GCA_016872855.1 Planctomycetota bacterium | reverse complement strand
TCCGCGTGGGCCGCCAGATGTCCATGAAACCATTCATCGCCCGCGCTGCCTCCTACCCATGGGTGCAGTACCGGACTTGTGCGGCTGGGCACACCTTATTGAACCGAGCGGTTCTGCGGTCGGTTCAATAAGGGTTCCCTCTCCCCGCGCCCTGGCCGGAGACGCCGAGGAGAAACCAAACCCAGGCAGACTGGGTTTGGTTTCTAGTGTGCCCAGCCGCACAAGTCCGGTACTGCACCACCCACCCATCGTGGCCATCACAGTGTGAACGCCTGCCCCACCTCGGGGATGGTGACATCGGGCATCCCCCGCTGGCGGAGCGCGGCGGCCAGGGCCTCCGCGTTCCCAATCTCGCCGTGGACGACGAAGGCGCGACGGGGCGGCTCCCCCATCGCGCCGAAGTAGGCCAGCAACTCGTCGCGGTCCGCATGGCCACTCAGGGCGTTGATCTTGGCGATGCGCGCCCGCACACGGTGCTCCTCGCCGAAGATGCGCACAGTCCGGTGCCCCTCGATCAGGTAGCGGCCCAGCGTGCTCTCGGCCTGGAAGCCGACGAACAGCACCGTGTTGTCGGCGTCGCTGATGGTGTTGCTCAGGTGGTGGAGGATGCGGCCCGCTTCGCACATGCCCGACGCCGAGATGATGACCATCGGCCCTGGCCTCGCGTTGAGAGCCTTGGACTCCTCGACGTCCGCGGTGAAGTGTAGCGCGGGGAAGGCGAAGGGGGAATCGCCTCGCCGAATCCGCGCGAGGGTCTCTTGGTCGAAGCACTCCGTGTGACGCTCATGCACCTCGGTCGCCCGCGTCGAGAGCGGGCTGTCCACGTACACGGGCAGCCGGCATATCTGCCCCGCGGCGTGGAGCGAGTCGAGGTAGTAGAGGAGCTGCTGGGTGCGGCCGACGCTGAAGGCAGGGATGACGAGCTTGGAGCGGAGCTTGCAGGTCTCGTTGACGAGCCCGGCGAGCTTGGCCCGCACGTCAGCCTCCGGCGGGTGGAGGCGGTTGCCGTAAGTGCTCTCCGTGATCAGCGTCTCGGCGCCGCGCACCACCACTGGGTCGCGCACGATGGGCATCCCGGGCCGGCCCAGGTCGCCCGTGAACAAGAGCTTGTGCGCCGCGCCGTTCTCGCGGGCCTCGATCTCCACGACCGCGGAGCCGAGGATGTGGCCGGCGTCGTGGAGAGCGACGGCGACGCCGGGGGCCACTTCCCGCGGCTCCTCGTAGCCGACGGGCGCGAACTGGGCCATGATGCCCTCCACGTCCTCGAGTTCGTAGAGGGGCTCGAAGAGCTTCTTCCCCTGCTGCTGGCGGCGCTTGTTGACGAACTCGAGGTCGCGCGTCTGGAGGTGGGCAGAGTCGCGCAGCATGATGTCACACAGGTCCACCGTGGCTGGGGTGGCGAAGACCGGCCCGCGGTAGCCGCGGCGGCGCAGGGTGGGCAGGTTGCCGCTGTGGTCTATGTGGGCGTGGGAGAGCACCACGGCGTCGAGCCGCGCCGCGTCGAACGGCAGGCTGCGGTTACGCTCGAACGCCTCCTTCCGCTTCCCCTGGAACAGCCCGCAGTCGAGCAGCACCCGCGCCCCGTTCACCGTGAGCAGGTGCATCGAGCCAGTCGTCGTTCGCACGGCGCCGAAGAAGCGAAGCTCCAAGAACCACTCCTCCTGAAGAGGACGCGAGGAGGGCCTGCGATCATTCTGGCGCCGGACCCGCGGCGCCTCCCCCTGCGACGAGCGCGCCGATGAGTGCGCCCACCAGCGTGCTCACGTAGGGGTTGCAGAACATCGGTCACCCGCCGCCGCGGGAGAAGCGCCCGATCGCAAACCCTACCACGGCGCCAATCGCTGTGCCAATCACGTAGCGCCATATCACGGCGCAACTCCCTTCCTTTGTCCCCATCTCACATTCTACTGGTGGGCGATTCCCAGTCAAGCCACGCTTGACGAGTATGAAGGGCGTGGCACGTGACCGGTCTTCCCCCTCTCCCCTGGGGAGAGGGTAGGGGTGAGGGTGCTTGTGCGCTGCTCCCGTGGAAAGCACCCTCACCCCCGCCCTGGGCTTTGCCCACATCTCTGGGGATGAAGGCTCGCAGCCCCGTCAGGGGCGTCAGAAGGTAGCCACGGGCGTAAGCCCGTGGACTTGGCGGCCCAGGGTCCAGCCCCCGCAGGGGGCGGCAGAAGGGTCGACCGCCAGGGCATTCTGCCGCCCCCTGCGGGGGCTGGACCTTGTATCCGCCCGGCCCCACGGCTTACGCCGTGGGCTACCTCCTGCCGCCCGCCGCGGGCGGGCTGCGGAGCCCGAGATGTGGGCAAAGATGAGACCCCCGCCCTCTCCCCGAAGGAGAGGGAGAAGAAGGTGTTGCACCGGGACCTGGGGCCACACTCGCCCTTGATCTTGCGCGGCGCGCGTTGGTATACTCCGGCCAGAAAGGAGAAGGCTCCTTGGAGGTCAGGCTGGCCAGGACGGCCGGCTTCTGCATGGGCGTGAAGCTGGCACACGACAAGGTGCTGTCGCTGACGCGACAGGGGCGCGGACCCGTCTATACGTATGGCCCGCTGATCCACAACCGCCAGGCCATCGAGAGCCTGGAGGCGAAGGGCATCCGGAACATCGAGGAATGCCCGGAGGCGGCGGAGGGGACGGTTGTGATCCGCGCCCACGGGGTGCCGCCGGCAGTGATGGAGGAGCTGGAGGGGCACGGGTTCGACGTGGTGGACGCGACGTGCCCGCACGTCGTGGCGTCCCAGCGCCACATCGAGCGGTGCGCGGCGGAAGGCTGCACGGTCGTGATCGCGGGGGACAAGGACCACGCGGAGGTGGAGGGCCTGAGGAGCCGCGCGGGGCCGCGCTGCCTCGTGGTGAGCACGCTGGAGGAGGCGCGAGCAGCCGAGGTCGAGCCGCCCGCCTGCCTGCTGGCGCAGACGACGTTCAGCGAACGCCTCTACGGCCAGATCGCCGCGGCCCTCCGCGAGCGCTGCCCCACCATCGAGGTCGTCCACAGCATCTGCCGGTCCACCCGCAGGCGGCAGCAGGAGGCGCTCCGGCTCGCACGGGAGGTTGACGCGATGGTGGTGGTGGGCGCGCGGCACAGTGCGAACACCTGCCGACTGGCCGAGCTGTGCCGGGAGGAGGGCAAGCCGACGTTCCACGTGGAGACGGCGGACGAGTTGGACCCGAAGGCCCTGTCGCAGTTCCGCGTCGTGGGCCTGACGGC
>VGYV01000846.1 GCA_016872855.1 Planctomycetota bacterium | reverse complement strand
AGGGGGCGGTCGTGCTGGAAGACGTTGCGGCCGATGCACACGCCCTTCCCGCCAGCGGCGAGGGCGCCGCGGACGTTCTCGAAGACGTCGCGGTCGCTCTCCGCCTTCTCGCCGCCCGCGATGAGGACCGGGATGGGGCAGCCCTCGACCACCTTGCGGAAGGTGTCGGCCGAGCCGGTATAGGTCACTTTCACCAGGTCGGCGCCCAATTCGGCGGCGATGCGGGCCGCGTGCTTCACCGCCGCGGGGTCGCCTTCGCTCTTGATCTTCGCGCCGCGCGTGTACATCATCGCCAGGAGCGGCACGCCCCACTCCATGCAGGCGACGGACGTGCGCCCCAGGTCGTGCAACATCTCCGCCTCGCTCGCCGCACCGATGTTCACGTGAATCGAGACGGCGTCCGCGCCCATCTTCAGCGCCATCTCCACCGAGTTCACCAGCACCTTCGCGTTCGGGTCCGGGCTCCACACCGTCGAGCCCGAGAGGTGGAGGATGAGCCCCACGTCCTTGCCGCTGCGCCTGTGGCCGTAGAGGGGCAGGCCCATGTGGCCCAGCACCGCGTTCGCCCCGCCCTCCGTCACGTCGTTCACCATCGTCCGCATATCCACGAGGCCGCGGATGGGGCCAACCGTCACCCCGTGGTCCATTGGGACGATGACGGTGCGGCCCGTGTTGCGGTTCACGATCCGCTCGAGTCGGATCCGCTTGCCGAGAAGCATGCCCAGACTCCTGACGCGAACGCGTGGACGGAATGAATGGCTTTCAGCGATTCGGCGGCGCCCTCGGAGGGGACAAGACTGCCTAAAGGCAGGACTCCGAACCAGGAGAGCGGCTCGTTGGGAGTCCTGCCTTCAGGCAGTCTTCGCCCCAATGAGCCGGATCGCTGAAAGCTATTCATATGAGGCACATGGTACCAGCAGCAGGCGGGGGCGTCAAGGCCGCCGCGACGTTCTCACATTCTTGGCACCTGTTCAGCCAGGCGAGCGCTTCCCCCCTCTCCCTCGGGGAGAGGGTTGGGGTGAGGGTGCTTGTGCCTTCGCCAGCCCAGCGCAAGGCACCCTCACCCCGGCCCTCCCCCCAAGGGGGAGGGGGACACCCCCCCCTCGCCAGGCACGTACCGTTCTTGAGACTGTGAGAATGTCGCGCCGGACCTCACCGCGCCACTGGGCGCGCGGATCAGCGAACGCGCGGGGCGGCTTGGGCACTCGTCCGACCGGACGAGCAGGCAGCAGCCTGTCACCTGCCCCGGTCGCACGCGCCCAGGAACAGGGCGCAAGCCACCGCCGCCAACCCAATCAGGCGCTTCACCATTTCGTTCGTCCTGTCACCGACTCAGCGGGGGAGCTGGGCGACCTGGACAGGGGGAGGGCTCACCCGACCGGGTGAGGGTCTGTCCATCGATCACCCACCAGGCCCGCATCCGCCGCCGGGCACGCAGCCGTTCACGAACAGGGCGGCTGCCAGGCCAAGCAACACGATGATCCGCTTCATGGTCCTGCCTTTCTCCGTCTAAGGGGGCGCCCGTCGCTCCTATTCTACCACAAAACGGGAGAATCTGCGCCTCCAGTGGCCGACACCCGCTCAGAAGCCTCTCACGCGCTTGAGCTGCCGCGCCAGGCCTTCGAGCTTCGGGGCGGCGACGGCGAAGAGCTTCTTCAGGCCGGCGCAGTGGGCGTTGCGGCCGCTCGGCTCGCGGTCGCGCGGGCAGCCGCCGTTGCACATCGGGAACCACTCGCACTCGCGGCAGCCAGGGTCCACCTGGCCCTTCAGGCGGCTGAAGCCCTCTCTGGCGACGGTGTAAAGCTCCGCGAGCGGCCGCTCGCCGAGGTCGCCCAGCTTGTGCTCGGGCTGGATGTAGAAGTCGCACGGGAACACCTCGCCGCCGCGCTCGACCGCCACATAGTCGCCGCAGCGGGCGCGAAACGTGCACAGGTTCGGCTCCCCGCAGGCGAAGTGCGACAGCAGGCTGTTGAACACCCGCTCGTTCACGGCCCCCACGTCGCGCGGGTACCAGCGCTCGAAGACGGCGAGAAGGAAGTCGCCGAACTCCTCGCCCCGCACGCTGAAGGGCGCGGCCGAGCCGTCGGCGGCGACCTCGCGGGCGGGGATGAACTGGATTTCGTTGAAGCTCTGGCCCACGAGCCACTCGTAGACCTCTGCCCCGTGCCGCGCGTTCGCCTGGCTGACGACGCACAGGATGTTGAACTCCACGCCGTGCTCGCGCATCGTGCGGGCCGCCTGCATCACCCGCTCGAAGGACTTGCCGCGATAGGTCTCGTGCAGCTTCCGCGGCCCGTCGAGCGACAGGCCGACGAGGAAGTGGAACTCGGCCAAGTGCTTGCACCACGCGGCGTCGAGCAGCAGGCCATTCGTCTGGAGGGCGTTGCCCACCACCTGGCCGTCCACCCCGTGCCGCTTCTCCGCCTCGACCGCCGCCTTGAAGAAGTCCAGCCCGCACAGCGTCGGCTCGCCCCCCTGCCAGCACAGGACGCTCTGCTCCATGCGATAGGACAGGAACTCGTTGACCAGGCGGTCGAGGGTCTCGAGCGACATCGTCTTGTCGCGTCCCTCGCTGGGTGAAGCGAAGAAGCGGTCGTTGCCGGCGTAGAAGCAATAGGTGCAGCGCAGGTTGCAGCGCGAGCCCGCGGGCTTGATGAGGAGCTGGAACTGAGCATCTGTGTGGGTCATCGCCGTGGCCGGAGGCGCCGGCACGGGGAGCCGGCGCGGGCGAAGGGGATGGGGCGATCGGCAGTTGGCGGAGAGGGAGGGATTCGAACCCTCGGAAGAGGTTGTACCCCTTCAACGGATTAGCAATCCGTTGCTTTAAGCCGCTCAGCCACCTCTCCGTGGCAGCGCCCGACGTTGCTGCGTCCGGGCAGGCACTCTCGACACAATACGATACTACCACTTTCGCGCCCCTCTTGTCAAGCGCCTGGAAGGGCGTTGGCGATGACGAATTCGAGGGCGGCTGCGGTGTCGGCATACTTGGTGCTGTGGCCGCCCGCCGCGGGGCTTGACTTCCCACTGCGCGGGGGCTATGATGGCCGTGGGGGAGCTATCGGCAGGAGGGCAGGGTGATGACTGAGGGCGGAGCGGGGCACAGCCTCGGCGGGTTCGAAATCCTCGGCAAGCTGGGCAAGGGCGGCATGGGCACCGTGCTCAAGGCACGGCAGGTCTCGATGGACCGCCTCGTCGCCCTCAAGATTCTCCCGCAGGAGCTGGC
>VGYV01000845.1 GCA_016872855.1 Planctomycetota bacterium | reverse complement strand
CGGTCTACTGCTGGTTCGGCTCCGCCGTCGTCGCCGCCGTGGACTTCGAGGGCAAGCTCCTCTGGCGCCACGAGCGGCCCGGCCCCTTCGTCCTCAACCCAGGCATCTGCCAAAGCCCCATCCTCTACGGCGACACCGTCATCCTCTCCGTTGACCAGGCGCGCGGCCAGGGCTACATCCAGGGTCTCGACAAGAAGACCGGCGAGGTGAAGTGGGAGCAGAAGCGCCCCAAGACCGGCTCCTGCAACACCACGCCCATCCTCCTCGACGTCAAGGGCAAGACCCAGCTCATCGCCGCCTGCGAAAACGTCCTTCAGGGCCTCCACCCCGCCACCGGCGAGCCCCTCTGGTGGTGCAAGGCCCGCGCCTTCGGCGAATCCCCCGTCGCCGCCGCCGGACTCGTCGTCGTGGACAAGGGGGGCAACGAGTGGGCGCTGGCCGTGGACCCCACCGGCCAGGGCGACGTGGAGAAGACCCACGTGAAGTGGCGCCAGGAGAAGAGCCCGGGCGACTACTCGTCGCCCGTCGTCGCCGGCGAGTTCATCTACAAGGCCGCGAAGGAGGGCGAAGTGCTCTGCCGCACGCTGGCCACGGGCGAGGAGGTCTTCCGCGACAAGCTCGACAAGGTCTCCAAGCTCGCCAGCCCCATCGCCACGGCGGACGGACGGGTCTACTTCGTCAGCACGGGCACCAGCTACGTCCTCAAGGCCGGCCCCAAGCTCGAGATCATCGGCGGCGGCACCCTCGGCGGCTGGGGCAACGGCTCCTCCCCTGCCGTCGCCAACGGCCGCATCTTCGTCCGCGACTTCGAGTTCCTCTGGTGCATCGGCGCGAAGTAGTTCCCGTCGCCCACGGGGATGCCCCGTCCCTCCAGGGGAGAGGGAACGGGCAGGCCCGGCCCACGCCGGCGCAATGTGGCTCAATGTGGACCAAAGTGGCTCAAGTGCCGTTTGGCGATCCGCGGCCCTCCGGGGCGGTCCAGCCCAATGTGGCTCAATGTGGCTCATCTGTGCGCCACGCGCGCCATCAGGGGGGTGGGGGGGCGCCCCTGCCCGGAGGCCAGGAAGTGCCAGGGCGAAGAGACTCCAGGAGTCTCCATCTCGATTGTAAATGCCTTGGTAGCAGCGTGTTACAACCGCGATAGAGACCCCCGGAGTCTCGTTTCGACTTGTCAAAGAGCGCGTGCGGACCCCATTCGGTATGTTCTGCCCCGAAGGGCGTGCAGGGACTACAGGGGTCCTCGGACTGGCCATTCCTACGAGGAGACAGATCCCGGCATTGCCGGCTTCGGGACCTCTCTCCTCCACCCTATGATGGAGCCGTCCACTGAACGGCTTTCATTTTGCCGCCTCGGAGGGCGGTCGCTCGGCCTATGTGTCTGCTATTACAGGAGATATGCTTCGGAGGCGTGCCGGAAGAAAAAAGCTCTCAAATCGCTCTCAGCCAGCTTTGTACGGGCTTTCACCCATCCTCGCCCCTCCCCTCCCCGCCCCGCAGCCGCCGCACCCGCTCGTGCTCCACCAGCAACTGCGCGTACACCCGCAGCGCCTCCCCCACCTTCCGCCGCCGAATCCCCTCGTGCAATCGTCCGCCCATCGCATCCCCCCAACAACTCCCCCGCCCCGCCCACTCTTGACGGCTGCCCCCTCACCTCCCCACCTTCGCGCCCAGGCACGGGAAGGGACCCGAGGCCATGCGGCAGCCTGTCGGACTGCGGCGGCTCGACGCCGCTGTGGCCTTCACCGCGGCGTGCCAGAACCTGACGTCATGCCCCGAACCCCCGGCGGGCGGTTGCGAATAATTGATATTTGAAGATTTGACACCCTGCCCACCCGCATCGCACCCTACTCTGCCGGATATGGACGAGGACGGACAATCGGTGCCATTCATGGACATTCCTGCATATTGGATGCTATTGGCTGCCTTGCAAAAATGTTCATCCTATCGAAAAAAGGGCCTTGACTCTTAGGGCGAAGCCGGTGTAGAATGGGTGGTAGTGAAGAAGAACCATAAACACAATCGAGGTGAAACGAATGTCGTCGGAACGGATGATGCGAATCCTAACTGATGTGCGGGCCGAGCGTGAGGCTGCAATGGCCGAGGTTCGCAAGTTGGACTCGGTGATTCAACGCTTGGAAGAACTCGTTGGCGCTGGAGCCAGCGAACCTGCAAGTGCTGACGCAACGCCGCCCTCCGCAGCCGCGCAACCGTCTAGCCGATTCGCCGCAGGAGTGACCGCGCTTGGGGCGGCGGAGATTGTGCTGCGAGAGGCAGGCAAGCCGATGCGCGTTCGGTTGATTGCCGATGCTTTGATTGCCGGGGGATTCCCCTCGCCTCCGGCAAAGATCATGAGCACATTGAACTCGAACCTGCGGCGGCGAGGGAAGATTTTCGTATGGGCCAGCCCTGGCCACTTTGGTTTGACCGAGTGGAAGGCCACAGAAGGAGCCTGCTCACAACAGAATCTCATTGATGATAGGAGTAGCACCTGATCCCAGAACGGGAAGAGGCGTCAGCCATTGCGGGGCCGACGCCTCTTTCCTGACCAACTGTGGGGCTACTGGCTGGTGCCGGCGGGAACCCTAATCAAGTGACCGCGCCGGGTCCGATTCCCGGTAGCTCCACACCTTGCGGCGGTGCCGGAACAGGTAGACGGGGCACGTCTGGAGCGTGCTGGGCCAAGGCCCGTCGGGGTTCAAGTCCCCGCCGCCGCACCCTAAATATATCACTTGACTCTTTGATTGTCAAGTGATATTTGAGATAAGTCCACAAAGAGGGCTGGCGCATGGACAACATCCTATTCTATGGCGATAATCTGGATGTCCTTGAGCGGCGCGTCGCGTCCGATTCCGTGGACCTGGTTTACCTGGACCCGCCCTTCAAGAGCAACCAAGACTATAACATCCTGTTCCTGGAACGAAACGGCAGCAAGTCTGAGGCCCAAGCCAGGGCATTTGAGGATACTTGGCACTGGGATTCCATAGCTGCTTTTGCCTTTGAGCGAATGGTAGAGGCGGGCGGGAGAGTCTCGGACGCCATGCGCGCCTTCAAGACATTCTTGGGCAACAGCGACATGTTGGCCTACCTGGCGATGATGGCACCGCGACTGGTTCAACTACACAGTGTGATCGGTGTCAGATCTTTGATCTTGAATTATTCCTTTCACGCGCTCGGCGCCCGGCACCGCGTAGCCGCCGCACCCGCTCGTACTCCACCAGCAACTGGGCGTACACCCGCAGCGCCTCCCC
>VGYV01000844.1 GCA_016872855.1 Planctomycetota bacterium | reverse complement strand
CACGCGCGGTCACGAGCGCCCTATCCCCTTGCACCTGGCACTCCGGCGGGGCAAGGAGCGCGCCGTCCCTGGCGAGGATATCGGCGATGGCGGCTTCGCCTCCGCGCGCGGTCTCGACCGCGACCTCGTAGGCATCGCCGGTGAAGCGGACGGGCCAGCCGGCGAGCCGCACGATCTCGACGGCTCCGCCGCCAACCGAGTTGGCCCTCAGGCTCAGCGCCCGGCCGTCCGCCGCCGACAGCTCGATCTCCATCGCGTTCGGATGGCTGGCATCAGGGAGGGTTCGCAGCCCGAACTCGAGCGCGAGGCCGGCATCGGCCGCGATGCGGAGCGCCTCGAAGAACCGCTCGTCGGCCATCGTCCAGCCCATCAGGCCCACGGCAAAGGCGCGGTCGGCGCCCTGCTGCCGATAGCACGCCCCATAGGAGCCTGACGGGTCGAACCACACGGCCGCCCGCGCCGGCTCGCCGCCGAGGAGCGACCGCGCCAAGCGCCCAACATGGAACGCCCCCGCCGTGTGCGAGCTGGACGGCCCTCGCATCACGGGGCCGAGCACGTCGTTGAGCACGCTGGCCGGCTTCACGCAGGCGCACCTGGACAAGTTCGAGGAATGGGGGCTACTGCGCCTCGAGCTCGCGCGCGACGCGGAAGCCGATGCGGGCGAGATTGGGCAGGAACCAGCGGCTCTTCGGCTCCTGCGGGTCGACTTTCTTCCACGAGTCTTCCTCGACGGCGCGGGCCGCGCAGCGAAGGTCCGCTGGCGGGCTGTCGTAGAAGCCGCCGCGCACGGCGTGGTACTTGCCGCCCGCCGGGCCGCGGGGGTTCGCGCAGGGCTTGCTCTTGCCGTTCTCGGCGTAGGCTGTCGGGCTGTAGAAGTCGAGCACCCACTCGGCCACGTTGCCGTGCATGTCGTACAGGCCCCAGGGGTTGGGCTTCTTCTCCCCCACCGGGTGGGTCATCTGCTCGCCGCGCTCGTTGCCCTCGGAGGCATTGTCGTCGAACCAGGCGTATTCCCCGAGCTTCTCGGGGTCGTCGCCGAAGAAGTAGCGCGTCGTCGTCCCCGCGCGGCAGGCGTACTCCCACTCGGCCTCGGTGGGCAGGCGGTGCTTCTTGCCCGTCTTCTGCCAGAGCCACTTGCAGTACGTCTGCGCCTGAAACCACGTGACCATCTTCGCGGGCTGCTTCCCCTCGCCCCAGCCGGCGTTGATGTTCACGTGCGTGAGCGGCGTGGGGCCGGTGATGGCGTCCACAGGCGGCGTGGCGAGCGCATCCGCGGCCTCCTTCAGCGGGTCGCCGCGGCCGGGGTCCTTCCCCTTCTCCTTCTGGTGGGTCTCGATGTAGAAGGCGTTGTACTGCTCGAGCGTGACCTCGGTGGTGCAGAGGTAGAACGCCTTGATCTCGACCTCGTGGTGGGGTCCCTCGTGCTCTTTGCGGCCCGGCTCGTTGGCCGGGCTGCCCATCGTGAACTTGCCGCCGGGGATCAGCACCATGTCGTAGGCCACCTTCGTCCCCTGCTTGCTCGTGACCGTCTCCGTGTACCGCTTCGGCAGCTCGCCGCCGCGGGCGAGTAGCAAGGGGGCTGCGAGCGAAGTGGCCACGGCAACTGCTAGCGATCGCGGCATGTCCGGCTCCTGCGGCTTGTTCGCTCTGCGCAACTAGGGGTCAGAGAGCAACGCCTGAACCAGCAAACTGGGCAAGCGGGGAGGCCTCAGCCCCAAGCTCGTCGGGGGTGAGGGTGACGATGTCGAAAGGGACAAGGTGTCGCTGGAGGGTCTCGATCTCTGCTTCGATGGTCATCTCAGCACGCTCGATGGCGTCCTTGCCGCGGAAGTCATCGGAGACGATGGCGAGGTCCACGTCGCTGTCGGCCCCCGCGGCGCCGCGCGCCTGCGAGCCGAAGAGCAGGACTCTGGTGACGCTGAGGCCGTGGGCCTCGAGCCGCCGCACGAGGAATCTCACAGCGCGGAGAATGTCCTTCTTAGCCATCGGAGCGCCTCCTGGCCGGCGCGCACGAACTCCGCCGCGCGTGCCGCAGTGATGGTCCTTTGGAGCTTCCTCAGGTCGTCCGGGTAGCGGGTGACGATGGACATGCGGTTGAGTTTGCCCAGCGCCAGCAGGAGGTCGCCGGGCGGGTCCAGGCTAAGGTGCTGGACGAAGTAGAGGAGGTTGTGGTGTTTGGGCGGAACGGCGCCTGTCTTCTTGTGGTAGAGGGCCTTCAGAGCCTTCTCAACCGCCAGGTGGCACATGAAGACGGCGTGAACATTGCGTCGGCCCCCAAGCAAGTAGAGGGCGGACCTCATCTCGTGACGCGCCTGTCTGAGCCACTCCTCGGGTGAACGCGCCACAGACATTGCTCCTCGAAGCGCCACCACCATTATACGCGCCCTGTGGGACCATCCGCAAGCGGGCGATGATGGGGCAGAAGGGTGGAGCGGCGTGCTCTCCTACTTGGTCTCAATCTCTCGCGCGACGCGGAAGCCGATGAAGGTGCGCCTGGGCAGATACCAGCGGCTCTTCGGCTCCTGGGGGTCCTCGAAGGCCCACCAGGCCTCCTCGTGGGTGCGGGCGGCGCAGCGGAGGTCTTCGTGCTCGCCGTCGTAGTCGCCGCCGCGGGCGACGTGGTACTTGCCCTTGGCCGGCCCGCGGGGATTGAGGCACGGCTTGCTCCTCGCGTTCTCCGCGTAGGCCGTGGGGCTGTAGAAGTCGAGGACCCATTCGCGGACGTTGCCGAGCATGTCGTAGAGGCCCCAGGGATTCGGCCTCTTCCTGGCGACCTCGCGGGGCATGAGTTCCCCGTTATCGTCCTCGGAGTTGCCGGCGAACCAGGCGTAGACGCCGAGCTTCGCGGGGTCGTCGCCGAAGAAGTAGCGCGTCGTCGTCCCCGCGCGGCAGGCATACTCCCACTCGGCTTCGGTGGGCAGGCGGTACCTGTGGCCCGTCTTCTGCGAGAGCCACTTGCAGTAGGTCATCGCATGGAACCATGTGAGTTCCGCAACGGGCTTCAGGCGGCTGTCCCAGCCGCCCCCGAAGGGGAGTCACAACCGTGAGGGGCCGGTGATGGCATCCACGGGCGGCGGCCTGAGGGCCTCCTGGGCCTCCTTCACCGGGTCGCCGCGGCCGGGCTCCTCTCCCGCCCTCCTCTGGCACGTCTCGAGGTAGAATGCCATGAACTGCTCCACAGTGGCCTCGGTGGTGCAGAGATAGAAGGGCTTGATCTCGACCTCGTGCCTGGGGCCTTCGTCGTCCTTGCGGCC
>VGYV01000843.1 GCA_016872855.1 Planctomycetota bacterium | reverse complement strand
GCCGCAAGCCCACGCTGGCCGTGGACATCGGGACGAACGGCGAGATGGTGCTGGGCACGGCGAGGCGCCTCGTCGCCTGCTCCACCGCCGCCGGCCCGGCCTTCGAGGGCGCGCGCATCCGCTTCGGCATGCGCGCCACCGACGGCGCCATCGAGCAGGTGCGCCTCCGCGACGACGTGGAGACCAGCGTCATCGGCGACGCCCCGCCCCGCGGCCTCTGCGGCTCGGCACTCGTGGACGCCCTGGCCGAACTCCTCCGCGTCGGCATCCTCGAGCCCAGCGGCCGCATGCTCGGGCCGAACGAGTTGCCCCGGAAGCTCCCCAAGGCCCTCCGCCGCCGCGTCGTCCCCGGCGAGCGCGGCAACGACTTCGTCCTCGCCCACGAGGCCGAGACCGGCCTCGACTCGCCCATCCTCCTCACCCAGGCAGACGTCCGCCAGGTCCAGCTCGCCAAGGGCGCTATCCGCGCGGGGATCGAGGTCCTCAAGGGCGAATTGGGCGTGGACGACGCCGGCATTGACGCCATTCTGTTGGCCGGCGGCTTCGGCAACTTCATCCGCCGCCGCAACGCCCTCCGCATCGGCCTCCTGCCCCCCGTCGAGCACGCGAGGATTCACTTCATCGGCAACGCCGCACTCGTCGGCGCCAAGATGGTCCTCGCCTGCACCGACTACCGCGCCCAGGCCGAGGCCCTTTCGCACCGCGTCGAATACCTCGAGCTCGGCGGCCTCCCCCAGTTCCAGGCCCACTTCGCCGAGGCCATGCTCTTCCCAGAGAGCGACTGAGGCAGTTGCCTCGGGCCGCCGTTTCTGATACAGTCCCTCTGTACTGCCCTCTGTGTATCGAGCCAGGTTCCGCCGTCCTCGCCGTTCGGAGACGTGGCTATGAGCCTGATCCGCGAGCTGTTCGGGAAATCGCCCTTCGGCCCCCTCGTTGAGCACGCCAGGAAGGTGCACGAGTGCGTCAAGCTCGTGCGCCCCCTGATGGAGGCCTGCGTGCGGGAGGATTGGGAGGCCATCCACCGGCTCCAGGACACTGTGACGAAGCTGGAGTACGAGGCGGACGTGGTGAAGCACGAGATCCGCGACCATCTGCCGCGGCGCTACTTCCTGCCCGTGTCGCGGCCCGACCTGGACCGCTACCTGCACTGCCAGGACAACATCGCCGACGCGGCGCAGGACTTCGCGGTCGTGCTGCTCATACGCAGGACGAAGATCCACCCCGCGCTGGTGCAGGGGTTCCTGGACTTTGTGGACCAGGTGGTGCTCGTGAGCGAGACACTGATGGGCGCGGCGACGGAGCTGGAGGCGCTGGCCGAGACCTCGTTCGGCGGCGCCGAGGCCGAGAGCGTGCTCAAGAAGATCAGCGGCCTGGGCGAGGGGGAGTGGAAGGCCGACCGGATGCAGCGCAAGCTCTCCCAGCACATCTACAGCCTGGAGAAGGAACTCGACCCTATCACCGTCATTTTCTACGAGAAGTTCCTCCAGACCCTCAGCGCGCTGGCTAACGCGGCCGAGAACACCGGCGACATGCTGCGGACGATGATCGTCAAGGGCTGAGCGTAGGCGAAAGCAGGGGACACTGATGGAATGGCTCGTCACGGGCGGTGCCGTGGCCGTCTGCCTGTATATGGCGTGGACGATTGGCGCGAATGACGTGGCGAACTCGATGGGCGCGCCCGTCGGCGCCGGCTGCATCACCGTCAAGCAGGCCATCCTCATCGCCGCCATCTTCGAGTTCGCCGGCTCCGTCCTCGTCGGCACGGACGTCACGGACACGATTCGCAAGAGCATTGTTGAGCCCACGGCTCTCGCTGGCCGGCCGGAGGTGCTGTGCCTGGGCATGGCCTGCGCGCTCCTGGCCTCGGCACTGTGGCTCCACGTCGCCACGTTCCTCGGCATGCCCGTCTCCACCACCCACTCCATCGTCGGCGCCGTGGCCGGCTTCGGCGTCGTCGCCGCAGGCGTCCACTCGGTCCACTGGGGCAGGATGGGCGAGATCGTCGCCAGTTGGTTCATCTCCCCAGTGGCGGGCCTCGCCCTCGGCTACCTCATCTTCAAGTTCATCCTGCGCTCCGTCCTCACAAAGGCCCAGCCGCTGCCCGCGGCGGTCCGCATGACGCCGTTCATCGTCCTCCTCACCACGCTCGTCGTGGCCCTGGCGACCATCTACGATGGGCTGAAGAACCTCATCCGCAAGGAGAGCCCGCTTGCCGCCTACCTCACGGGCGGCAGGGCCGTCGTCGTCTCGGTGATCATCGCGCTGGCCGCCGCTGCGCTCTCGTGGCTCCTCATGCGCCGCTACGCGCGCAAGGGTGGCAAGCTGTCCATCCCCGAGCAACTGCGCTGGGTCGAGCGCGTCTTCGTGCCCCTGGCCGTCATGGCCGCCTGCTCCGTGTCGTTCGCCCACGGGGCCAACGACGTTGCGAACGCTGTGGGGCCGCTTGCCGCGGTGCTCGACATCCTGAAGAGCGGCAAGGTGGTGCCGCAGGTGATCGTGCCGTTCTGGATCCTCGCCCTGGGCGGCCTGGGCATCGTCCTTGGCCTGGCCACCTACGGCTACACCGTGATGCGCACGATCGGCAAGGAGATCACCGAGATCACCCCCTCGCGCGCCATGGCCGCGAGCATTGCCGCGGCGGCCACCGTGCTCGCGTGCACGCGCCTGGGGCTGCCCGTCTCCACCTCCCACTGCGTCGTCGGGGCCGTCCTCGGCATCGGCCTCGCCCGCGGCCTGGGCGCCGTCAACCGCCGTGTCACCCGAAACATCTTCGGCTCCTGGCTCGCCACGGTCCCCGCCGCCGCGGGCATGGCCATGCTCCTCTTCGTCCTCGGCCACCACCTGGGCCTGGACGCCCTCCTCAAGCAACTCATGCCCGCCGTCCCCTGACCGCCGCCTCGCGGCTCACGGCTCGGCCTTGCGCGGGTTCCTCAGATGCACCACCACCAGCGGCTCGCCAGCCTCCGCCTCCGTCTTCCGCAGCTCCGCGGCCCCCGCGCCGCGCGACAGCGCGCCCACTAAATAGCTTTCAGCGATTCGGCTCATTGGGGCGAAGACTGCCTGAAGGCAGGACTCCAAACGGGCCGCTCTCCTGGCTCGGAGTCCTGCCTTTAGGCAGTCTTGTCCCCACTGAGGGCGCCGCCGAATCGCTGAAAGCTATTTGCCGCTTCGGGGTTCTTTGTGGGTAGCCCCCAGGGGTTGTGGTTGTCGGTCGGCGCGAGCAGCTGGCGATCCAGCGCCGGCACAGGTGTATTTCGGCGT
>VGYV01000842.1 GCA_016872855.1 Planctomycetota bacterium | reverse complement strand
GGGCGGCCGAGGCGCCAGAGTCGGCGGAAGGGGGCGGCCGCGGCGTCAATGATGGCCTCGCGGAAGGTACGGTAGTGCTCCCGCGCGCCGATGCGGTAGCGTTTTGACAGCCCCTCAACCTTGATCACGGCATCAGACATTGGTCAGTCACTCAGATTATGTCTGCGAAGCGGCGCTCGGTCCTGCGGAAGTAGAGGGTGCCGATGAGGATGGCGACGAGGATGACGGCGGTGGAGGTGGCGAGGCTGCCCCACTGGAAGGGCTTGCCCAGGATGGCGGCGCGATAGGCGTCCACGATGCCCGTGAGGGGGTTGAGGAGGAGAAGCCATTGCCACCTCGCGGGCACGATCTTGACGGGGTAGAGGACGGGGGTGAGGAACATCCAGATCTGAACCACGAAGGGAATCATGTATCGGAAGTCGCGGTAGGTGACGTCGAGGGCGCTCAGGAGGCATCCGATGCCGAACGCGGCGAGGATGGTGAGGGCGACAAGCGGCACGACGAGGAGGGTGGCGAGGGTGAGGGGAATGCTGTAGTAGAACATGAGGCCGATCAGGATGGTGAATGAAATGGCGAAGTCAACCAGGCACGCCCCGATCGCGGAGAGGGGGATGATGAGGCGGGGGAAGTAGACCTTGGTGATGAGGTTGGAGGAGCCGACGACGCTCTGGCTGCTTCGTCCGAGCGATTCCGAAAAGAACTGCCAGGGGAGGAGGCCGGCGTAGAGGAAGATGGGGTAGGGGAAGCCCTCGGAGTCGATCTTGGCCAGGCCGCCGAAGATGGCGCTGAAGATGACCATCTTGGCGAAGGGCTGAAGGAACGCCCAGAGGAAGCCGAGGACGGTTTGCTTGTAGCGGACTCTGACGTCGCGCCAGGCGAGGAAATAGAGGAGTTCGCGGTAGCGCCAGATTTCGCGGAAGTTGATGGGGAGCCAGCCGCGGGTGGGCTCGATGACCACCTCGGGTGCGGGCGCGGCCGTGGCTGAGGCGAGTTGGTCAGCGACTGGCACCGGGTTCGTCCGTTGGGGGCGGGTCGGCGAGGTTGTAGCCGTCGGCCAGGCGTGCGAAGTAGGCCAGGCGTTGGCCGGTAAGCTCGAGGGAGCCGTTTACGGGCGTCTCGACCTCTGCCGTGAACGGCGGGCCCCCCTGATCGCGTCGAATGGGGAAGCTGGCTCTGAATGCCTCCTGCGGCTCCAGGTCGGGGCCGGGCCGCTGCCAGGAGAGGGTGCGGTCCGTGCCGTCGCTCCGTGGGAGGAAAAGGGAGAGACGTGAGAACTGCATCTTGGCCGCCGCCTCGCAAAGGATCTGCCACCAGGCGTCGAAGGTTGTGGCAAAGCGGAGCCGAAGCTCCGCCTCCTCGAAGCAACGCTGGTTCTCCGAGACGGCGCGGGCGGTCTGGAGCCTCCGCCGGATGCCGGCGACTGCGTGGCGGAAGGAAACTGAGCCAGCGGCACGGAACAGGATCACAAGCAGGATGATAACGCCGGCCAGGATGATGAGCTGGCCAGCGTCGCGGCTCAGCATCATGAACAGGCCCAGGCCGGCCGATACAGCTGTGGCCGCGTAGAGAAGGAGCACGACGTGGCGGTGGCGAAGCCCCATGTCCATCAGGCGGTGATGAATATGGCCGCGGTCGGGGGAGAAGATGGGGCGGCGCTCGAGGAATCGGCGTAGGATGCTGAACAGGGTGTCGAAGATGGGGACGCCGAGCGCGAGGGCAGGAATGGCGAGGCCAACGATGGTGGATGCCTTGGTGGCGCAGAAGACGCTCGCCGTGGCGAGGATGAAGCCAACGAAGTACGTGCCGCAATCGCCCATGAAAATCTTGGCGGGGTTGAAGTTGTGGTAGAGGAAGCCCAGCAGGCTGCCGAGGAGGGCGGCCATGAGAACCGCCATGATGGCCTGGTTCGTGTGGATGGCGAAGACGCCGGCCACGGCGCATGCGGCGGCGCAGATGCCGGCGCACAGGCCGTCGAGGCCGTCAATCAGGTTCACCGCATTCGTGATGCCGACGATCCAGAGGAGGGTGATGGGCCATGAGAGCCAGCCAAGGTCGAAGGCGAACACACCGCGGACGGCCACGGCCTGGATGCGGATACCAAAGGCGCACACGCCACACGCGACGGCGATCTGGGCCATGAACTTGAAGCGGGCGCGGAGGCGGAACACATCGTCAACGAGCCCGACGAGGGAGACGAGGCTGGCGCCGGCGAGGATCACGATGAGCCCGGTCTGCACGTCGCGCAGAGCGGCGCCGACAATATTGCGGAGCATCATCACCACGGCGACCGAGACCAGCGTCGCCAGCACCATAGCGATCCCGCCGACGCGGGGGATGTCGGCGGCGTGGACCTTGCGGGGGTCTGGACGGTCCACGACCTTCTTGCGCCGTGCCACCCACGCCACCAGCGGGGTCAGGACGAAGCTGAGCCCGCCGGCTGCCAGCACGGTGCAGGCGTAGGTTCTCATCAGGGACGCCTAACCAATAGGTTCGAGCAGCGTCGGGTCCACCCCGACTGCCACTCCCTGGTTCAGGGCCTCGACCCGAAGGACGAAGCGCAGCTTGTCTCTATCCTCTATGACGATGCCCTCGAGGCCCTTGTGCGGGCCATCAATCACACGACATCGCCGGCCAACTTCGGGGAGCGCGCAGGTCTCAACGACAGGTTGTACCGCCAGAGCCCTCTGTACGGCGGACAGTTCCTCAACAAGCTGCCGTTGATTGACCACCTCGATGATGTGTGAGATGCGGTTCGTGGTCAGCGCCGCGTAGCGACCGTTCTCGTCGCCACAGAAGAACACATATGAAGGGAACAGAGGCAGCAGGGTCCGCCGATTGCGTCCCCCGGAGAAGCTTCGCTGTTCGCGCATTGGCAAGTAGTAACCGATGTTACGACGCAGGAGATCCCAGGCTAGCGCCTTCTCCTGGCGTGCCATAGTGTAGGCGACCCACCACTGGCCTTTGAGGTCACATAGCTCGCGCACCGTAGGCGAAAGAGCAGGCGGGTTGTCTGACAGCTTCAGCACTGGCTCAACCCCTTTCACCACAGGAACAACATCATGAGCATCCGCGTTCCGGAACGGACACAGGATCGCCCATACGTCGACCGTCACTTCCGCTCTCGGGCCGAGCAGAACCTGAAGCGCCCGATGAACGCACACTGACCCTGGTATGATGTCCCGGTCGGTCTTCAAGATCAGATCTCTTCTGTTCTGTCTTTGATCGACCGGGGGGAGAGGTGGCGAAGAAGTGACCAGACCTCCATGCTGGAAGGCGTTGTGTACGGGTGTCT
>VGYV01000841.1 GCA_016872855.1 Planctomycetota bacterium | reverse complement strand
GCACCGGCAGCACGTCGTGCTGAGGCGACCTTCTCCGGCTCACCGCGTCTTCTCACGGCGACGCGCCGCGGCAGGTCCTGGACCTCCGTTGTCTGCATCCGCAGTTCCGGGTAAATCGACAGGCCGTTCAGGCGGTCTTCTCCTGCCCCAATCCGCCTAAAGGCGGGACTCCGAACGGGGTTGATCCCCTGAAACGGGTTTGGGCAACACGCCCTCAAGGGCATGTTGCCCAAAGCGTGAACTCGTTGGGAGTCCCGCCTTCAGGCGGTCTTCTCCTGCCCCAATCCGCCTAAAGGCGGGACTCCGAACGTGATGGACATGATGGACGCGATGGACTGAGTGGACAAGCAGAAGAGCCCCCGCCTCGAGCATCACTCCCGGTATTGGCGCCGGCCCGATCCTGCGTCTTCTCGTGCTCGTCGTCGTCCTCGTCGTCGTCGTCGAATCGCTGGGCTTTTCGCCCCTCTGGCTTCGACAACGAGGACGACGACGACAACGACGACGATTCGGACCCGCGACGGTTGCCGAAACTAGGAGCCATACTCCCCCGCCTCGCCCCGCTTGCGTTTCCGTGGTTCACGGCGTACAGTAGGGACAGGTTCTGCGGTTCTCCCCCTCTTCGCCAGGAGCCAGTCCGTGCCTGGAAGCGTGTTGCCCCTCCTTGTCGTCACCGCCTTCCTTGCGGAGGAGCCCAAGATGCCCGAGCCAGAGCTGAAGAGCCTCGACCCACCCGTGCTCCTGCCCAATGGCCAGGAGTTCAAGATGTGGAAGCCCGTCCTGGAGTTTGCGAAGACCTACTATGTGGATGGCTCGACGGGCTCGGACGAGAATCCGGGCACGAAGGAGAAGCCGTTCAAGACGATTCAGCGTGCGGCGGAGGCGCTCCAGCCCGGCGAGCGGGTGATCGTGGGGGCGGGCGTCTACCGCGAATGGGTGCGGCCCCGACGCGGCGGCACCGGCCCCGACAAGTTGATCAGCTACCAGGCCGCACCAGGGGCCGACGTGGTCATCCGCGGCTCCCGCGTCGTCAAGGAAGCCTGGGTGTCATCGAGCGCTGCCAAGGGTGCTTGGGAGTTGGGGCTGCCCTCCGATTACTTCCAGGGCGGCTACAACCCCTTCGCCATCCCCAACATCACGCCCGAACAGTTCAAGCCGATGGATTGGGCTCACCGCTGGGAGGGCAAGAAGCCCTACACGCTCCCCCGCGGACTCGTTTTCCAGAACGGCCGCCGCCTCCGCCAGACGGATGAGCGCGCCGACTTGGCCAATGAGCTCGGCACCTACTGGGTCGAGCCGAAAGGCCCGCGGCTGTGCGTTCGCCTCTTCGGCGACGCGGACCCGAACAAGGCGACGATGGAGATCACGACGCAGCAATGCGTCTTCGCCCCCGAGGAGATCGGCCTCGGATACATCCACGTCAAGGGCTTCACCATCGAGCACGCGGGCAACCCGTTCCCCTTCCCGCAGTCCGGCGCGCTCTCCACCTGGCGCGGCCACCACTGGCTCATCGAGGGGAACACGGTTCGGCAGGCCAACGGCGTGGGGATTGACATCGGCGACCAGTTCTGGGGGCTCCCGCAGCCCAAGACCAAGCCCGCTTGGCACATCGTCCGACGCAACACCGTCACCGACTGCGGCGTCTGCGGCATCCAGGGCCTCGCCACCACGAACAGCCTGGTCGAGGAGAACCTCCTCCGCAACAACGCCTTCCACCCCGTCGAGCAGTATTGGGAGACGGGCTCGATCAAGCTCCACTGCAACAACGGCACGCTCATCCGCCGCAACCGCATTTTCGACACGCTCCACGGCTGCGGCATCTGGATGGACTTCGCAAACGTCAACTCGCGGTGCTGCGAGAACATCATCGTCGGCTCGCGGACCGTTCACGGCGGCATCTTCATCGAGGCGTCGCTCGAGCCGAACCTCATTGACCGCAATGTCATCTGGGACACCCAGGGCGCCGGCCTCTACGAGCACGACTGCCGCGGCCAGACCTTCGCCCACAATTTCATCGGCAATTCGAGTGGCCCGGCCCTCCTGCTCCGGGGCAGGATCACCGACCGCAAGCTCAATGGCCAGCCCCTCGGCGGCGGAATGCACGTCGCCGTCAACAACGTCTCCTTCGACAACAAGGGCGGCCTCATCAGCACGAAGGACCCCCAGGCCGACACGGGCGGGAACCTGGACAAGGGCATCGTCGCCTCCTTCGACCGCGACACCCTCACCCTCACCTGGCACGTGACGGGCGACGTTCCCGCCTGCGCGCCGCTCAAGCTCCTCACCCACGACCTCCTCGGCAAGCCCCTGCCCGCCGACAAGCGGGTGCCCGGCCCATTCTGCGATGTTCCCCGCACGCTGACCGCCGTGCTGGGAGGAGGAGAGAAGGCAAAATGATTGCGGGCAAAATGGCCGAGAGATGGGTAGGGCCTCCTCCACCCCTCTCCCTTCAAGGGAGATGGCCTATCCTTGTCCACATCTCCGTGGATGAACGCGCCCAGCCCCGCCAGGGGCGGCAGGTGGTAGCCACGGGCGTAAGCCCGTGGACTGGGCGGCCCACGGCCCAGCCCCCGCAGGGGGCGGTAGAAGCGCTGGCCGACGGCATTCTGCCGCCCCCTGCGGGGGCTTGCCCCGTTCCCGCCCGAACCCACGGCTTACGCCGTGGGCTACCACCTGCCGCCCGCCGCGGGCGGGCTGCGGAGCCCGAGATGCGGGCAGGGATCAACCTGAGAGAGAGGGGGGTGTCGAGCGAGAAGGCGGCCATCCCCCCTCTCCCTCGGGGAGAGGGCCGGGGTGAGGGTGCTTTGCTCGCCGCGGCCGATGCGGAAGGCACCCTCACCCGCCCGCCCGTGGCGGGCGACCTCTCCCCAAGGGAGAGGTGGGTGGTCGCCGTGTGGATAGTGCTCCTGGTAGCTGGCGGTATCGCGCGGGCCGCAGAACTACAGGAGAAGGCGGGCGGGGCACTGTCGCTCCAAGTTGTGGGCGGGGCGTCTCTGCCCCGCGAGAAGGGAATCACGGCAGCGTTTGGGCCGGCGCCAGTGCGGCAGACGGCGGGAGAGGCGGTGTGGAAAGCGGGCGACATCCTCAACAACGCCCAGGGCGCCGTGAGCTTCCGCATCCGAATCCCCAAGCAGGACAAGCCGCCACAACAGCCCTTCTCCCTGATGTCGCTCTCGGGCACCCAGGCGGGCGAATGGACGCTGTCCGTCAACGAAGCCCCCGAGCCGAAGGGCAAGGCCAAGCCATCCGAGCAGGCGGCGGAACCCGATGAGGCCATGAAGCTCGACGAGAAGGA
>VGYV01000840.1 GCA_016872855.1 Planctomycetota bacterium | reverse complement strand
AGCTCGGCCCGGCACGGCGAGTTCCGCAGGGGCTTCTGGCACAAGGACCACCTGCTCGCAGAGGTCCAGAGCCGCGAGGGCCTACGCCTGGCGCTCTTCGGACTTGGCGACTTCTCGAAACCTGCCACCGTGTTCCGGGCCAACTACGCGGGCGACCGCGGCTTCGGCCACTGCTATCCGCCTGTTCTCACCGAGCGCTTCTACATCAACGGCCAGCTCCATTTCACCGACCTCGAGACCCGCAAGCAGGCGTCGAACCCCATCGCCCGGGGCGCCTGCAACACATCCCGCGAAGGCTACATCCCCGCCAACGGAATGATCTACACCTTTCCCAACCACTGCGCCTGCTTCCCCGCGCTCGAGGGCAACCTGTGCCTCGCCCCACCCTACAAGGATGGGCCGGAGGAGACCAGCGAACTCGTGCGCGGCCCCGCCTGGCCCGCCCACCCGGTGGAAGTGGACGTATCGAAGGACTGGCCGACGTTCCGCCACGACGAGTGCCGCACGGGCGGCACCGAAGCAACTGTGCCGGCCCACCTCGATGTGCTGTGGACCGCGCGGATCGAAGGGCCGGATTCGGGCGACCCGCTTGTCGCGGAATGGGCAGGCGGCCCCGTATGCGGCGGGCCGCATCTCGGCCCCCGTCGTGGCAGGTGGCCTCGTCCACGTCGCCCACACTGACACGCACAGACTGGCCGCCCTCGACGAGGCGACTGGCCGCCCCGCTGGCAGTTCGTCGCCAACGGGCGGATTGACGGTCCACCCACCCTCCACCGGGGAATGTGCCTCTTCGGCTGCCGAGACGGCTGGGTCTACAACCTGCGCGCCGCCGACGGCCAGCTCATCTGGAAGCTCCGCCTGGCGCCGAACGACCGCCGCATCTGCGTCTATGGCCAGGTCGAGTCGCCCTGGCCCGTGCCGGGGAGCGTGCTTGTGGCCGGCGGGCTGGCCTACGCCGCCGCCGGCATCCACCCGAACGCCGACGGCGGCATCCGCGTGGCCGCCATCCGGCCCGAGACGGGCGAGGTGGTCTGGCGGAACAAGTTCGACGACCTCGGCTTCAACAGCCCGTGGCCAGACCCCTACGAGCCTCGGAAGACCCGGCCCGACAGCAATCCCTTGCGCACCATCCGGCCTATGGAGTACCGCTACTTCGGCCTACCGGTCCGCGATGGCGATTCCGTCGCCATCTCGCGCTGCTGCTTCGACTTGAAGGCCGGCCAGCGGGACCTCAGGAAGGCCAGCGGCTTCTACCAGGTGAAGGGCACCGATGCCTGGATGCCTCGGACGGCCTGGCGCTACAGCAACCTGCGGCACTCCTCGCCCGCCGCGGCCTCGCTTGGCCCCTCCGTCTTCACAACGCTCCCGACCCTCTCCAAGCTCTTCCGCGTGGACTTTGAGGCGGGCAAGGCGTTCAACTCGGACTGGGTCCAGGTCTCGGAGGACGATGCGAAGGCGGGGTTCGTCTACTCCACGAGCAAGCTCCTGCGGATGGGTGCGAAGTGGGAAGCGCCGTCGCAGGAGGGGCGGAATGCGCTGAACCGCGCGATGCTTGTGGCGAGCGACCATCTGTTTGTTGCGGCCAAGAGCGTTCTCGTTGTCCATAGGGTTAGCGACGGAAGCAAGCTGGCCGAGATGAAGGTCGGCGTGCCCGCCTGGGATGGCCTCGCGGCGGCCGGCGGCAGGCTCTACCTGTCCACCGAGGATGGCAGCGTAGTCTGCTTGGGCGGCCGATGAAGCTGCCCACTTGCTCACCACCTGCCCATGGCCAGTGCAGGAGGCAGGAGTGATGTCGGCGGATTCCAGAAGCGACTGGAGCGAATCACGGGAGCGGTTCCGAGCGTTCTGGCAGCGGGAACTCGTGGATCGCTGTTGCATGGCCGTCCGCGCGAGGTGGAAGGGCGCGCCCGCGGCCCCCGTCGTGCCCGCGCCGACGACGTATGAGGAACTTGTCCGCGCCTGGGTGGACCCCGAAGCCAACCTCAAGCGGATGCTCGCCGGCATGGAGCGCACCTTCTATGGGGGCGAGGCATACCCAGCCACCACGATGTGCCTCGGGGCGTCTGCCATGGCGGCTTTCTACGGGGCGCGCGTCGAGTTCCGGCCCGAGACCGTCTGGTTCCACCCCGCCATCCGCGACATCCGCCGCTGCCGGTGGGATACGCCCATCGAGGCCGCGCCGCTCTACCGGGAGACCTTCGACGCGACACGCTACTACGCGAGCGAATGCCGCGGACGCTACCTGGTGGGCCTCCCCGAGATTGGCTCGGCCACGGATGACCTGTCGCTCCTGCGCGGGATGCAGGAGCTGCTCTACGACATGATAGACGCGCCCGACGCCGTGCACCGCGGCATCCACGCCCTCGTGCAAACCTGGTGCCGCGTTCACACGGACTTGTTCCACATCGCTCGACCGTGCAACGATGGCGGCTGCTGCATTCCCTGGATGCAGACCTGGGCGCCCGGCCCGCACTACCAGATGGCGTGCGACTTCTCGGCCATCCTGTCGCCCGAGATGTTCCGCGAGTTCATCGTCCCGGAGCTTGAAGGCTACATGAGCGTCAACGAGTACTCCGTCTACCACTGGGACGGACCCGACGCGGTGAAGCACCTCGACGCCTTGCTGGAGTTGCCGGCGCTGAAAGCCATCCAGTGGACGCCCGGCGCCGGCCAGCCTCGAACATCGAGCCCACGCTGGCTGCCGCACCTCAAACGCATCCAGGCCGCGGGCAAGTGCCTCATCCTGCCCTGCGCCGAGCCGGACGAGGTCGAGACGCTCCTGGCCGAGCTGTCGTCGCGGGGCCTCTTCATCAGCACCTACGCCGCGACCGAGGACGAGGCCCGCGCGCTCCTCCGCCGCGTCGCCGCGTGGACCCACGACTGAGTCCCATCTCCCCCGGGGAGCCAGGCCGATGGCCGAAGCCGCCGCAAACCCGTCTCACGCACAGACCCGGCTGCGCTCCGATGCCTTCGATGTGGCCCTCGAAGCCGGCGCCATCGTGGGCCTGCGCCGCGTGAACGACGCCTTCGACACCGACTACATCCTTGCTGGGGGACGATTCGGCGACCTCGTGGTCCGCTACCGCCGGGGCGATGGACAGTGGCAGCCCGTCACCACGGCAGAGCTGGCCGAGAAGCGCCTTTTCAGAGAGACCATCGAAGCTAGACTATAGTTTCGCACATTTTGGATAGGAAAAAGCCCGATCCTCTGTATACTTGGGCAGGTGCAAACCACCCCAGTTAGGAGGAATCGGGCTATGAACGTGCGACGAGTTGTGCGAGAGTATCCTATCA
>VGYV01000839.1 GCA_016872855.1 Planctomycetota bacterium | reverse complement strand
GCGGCAGCCCGTGGGAGTGCGACGGCTCGACGCCGCTTTGAGTCTGCGTACCACAACGCGGCCCATGCGCAGCCAATAACTGAAAAAAGAAGATCTGACACCCACGCCTGACACGAAGTGCCACCAATCCGCATCGCTCCGCTTCAGCACCGCGTACTCCACCCCCGTGACGTGTCGGCGGAAGGGAATCACAAGCACCTGGAAGGGCATTCTCATTCGGCCTTCCTCTCACACTGCTGGCCGTCGTGGATCGGGGTGACCCAAGCCCGTAAGGGCGACAGGAGATAGCCACGGGCGTAAGCCCGTGGAGGACTGGCCCACCCAGGCCCAGCCCCCGCAGGGGGCGGCAGAGACCCGGGGAGAAGGGTGGCACGCGCTTCTGCCGCCCCCTGCGGGGGCTGGGGATCTCACCGCCGGCGTCCACGGGCTCACGCCCGTGGCTACCCCCTGCCGCCCGCCGAGGCGGGCTGACTGGGTGACCGCCCCGTGCGACCAATAGCGCCCGCAACGTCATCCCGCTCAGAACCCAGAGGCCGGACCGAAGACGGAATGCCAAGGACGTAGATCATTGCCCGAGCACCCCGATGCGGCTCTTCCCCTTCGTTAGTTGGATGGCCTTGAGTGTGACGAGGCCGTGCTTGTCGGCCTCGGTGGTGCCGGATTGGACCTCGCGCTTGTCGGCCAGGGAGGTGTTGGTCCACTTGAGGGTCTGGCCGGGCTTGGGCTTGAAGGACTTGCAGTGGCGGGGGGTGATGTCCACGGTGCAGGCGGACTCGGGGCAGGAGGAGATGAGCCAGACGGTCATTTCCCAGCGATCCTTCTCGTCCACGGGGTCCTTGTCGCCCCAGAGGAGCCAGGCGTTGATGCCGCCGTAGTAGTCGCCGTCGGCGGGGTCGCCGTTGCCGGGGTTGTCGTCGAGCGAGCAGTTGCTGAAGGCGGGGAGGGTGGTGTCCCAGCGCATCTCGTTGAAGGCTTGCGTCAGCTCGTGCGGCGGGCCGAGGCTCCAGGTGGCGACGAAGGGCTGCCGGGCGCGCAAGAGGCCGCGCCAGCCGCGCGGGTCGTCCTGCCAGCCGAACTCGCTGGTGTGGCCGCTGTCCTTGCCCGTGGCCGAGATGCAGAGGAGGAAGGGGATGTCGCGGTCGGGGTAGGTGTTGACGTATTCGGCGACGCTGTACATCTTCCAGGCGTCCTCGCCCGTGGTGGTCTTGATGCCCTGGGGTCCGAGGACGCTGGGCATGCTCGGGCCGCCTGGGGCGAAGCGGATGTCGTAGCCCGCCGTGTAGCTGCCGAAGGACATGCGGGTGAATATCTCGGGGTGCCGCAAGCCGAAATGGAGCAGGCTGCCAACGATCTTCGAGCGATCGATCTGGTGGCGGGCCATGATCCACTTGATCATGAAGTCCATATACCGCTCGCAGAAGTAGTCCACCTTGCACTCGGTCATCCCCCGCAGGGTGCCGCGGCCCTCGTTGTAGAAGAGGGTGGGGAGCCAGTCGAGCTGTTCCTGGACATCGAGCGTCACGGCGTCGGAGCGGGGGAGGTTGACCTCGCCGCGCAGGTTGAAATCGCCCGAGATCGAGCCGATGATGAGGGGGCACGGCTCCTTTCGCTTGGCGCCGAGTGCGACGGCAATGCGGAACGCCTGGCTGGGCAGGTGGCAGTAGGGCGGGGCGGCCCAATAGCGATACCAGTACTCGGTCGCGTCGTCCTTGTAGCGGTCCTCCTGGACGAACTGGAGGACTGGCTGTGGGACGGCAGGCGTCTCCTCGACGGGCTGAGGAAGGCTATTGGTGTCCGTGATCTGGGAGAGGTTCTCCGTGCCCGCAAGGGCGACGGTGACCGCATAGTGGAACTTGCCGGGCTGTTTGCTCGTGTGGACGTAAAGCCCCTCGCCTGGCGTAAGGGCCTTCCCCTTGTCGGTGGAGAAGGTGGGGATGGGCGAGCTTGGCTCCTCCCACTGGTCGAGGTACTCGCCCTTGAAGTGAATCTGGTAGACGTCGCGGTCGAAGCCGGAGAGGGGCTCGACCTCAGCTAGGCGCTCGGCCCGGTGAATGTTCGCCGCGGTGATGCGCTCTGGGGACCGATAGACGCGGTAAGTGACGGGGGCCACTTCGCGGATGCGGACGAGGTCCTTGATGCCCTGGAAGCCACTAGGCTTGTCGCGGAGGCCGAGGCCCTGGAGGTTCCGCAGCGTGCGCAGGGCGATGGCGGGGTGGCTGGGCATGTCGTAGGCGCCCTGGCCGGGGCCGTCGGCCAGCTTGTCGCCCCGCTCGGAGAACTTGGCGAGCCAGACCACCTCGTCGGGCTTCGGGCGGAAGGCGGGGTGCTCGGTCCAGACGATGAACGTCTGGCCGTCGTGGTGCGCCACGCGGAGGCCCGTGGCCTGTTCTGGTGGATTCTTCGGCTCGCCTTCGTAGACGACCTCCAGATAGCTCTGGGCCGCCAGGAGACGCTCGAATTGAGCGACGGCGAAGCCGAGGTTCTTCGCAGGGTCGGACACCCAGAGCTTCACGGCGTCGGTCGCGTCGAACGAGCGATACCAGGGAGCCTCCAGCTTCAACGGCTCGCCCTTCGCCGCCTCAGGGTCGGGTCCCTCGGCCACGTGGATGCGGGCCGGCTCCGTGGGCTGGATGCCGCGCTGGGTGAAGCAGAACAGCGAGGCGCGGTGGACCCTTGTCCCCTTCGGGATGGCCGAGAGGTCGAAGACGAGCCGCGGCCCCGCCTTGCCCTGCACGATCTTGAGGGTGTCGGGGTGTGTGCAAGGGCGCCCATTGCCAGCAATGGGCTCCCGCCTCCCGCCCCATCGCTCGCTGGCCATGCCGGCCCAGGCAAGCGACGCGGCCAAGAGGCTCAGTGTGGCGCCAAGAACGCCACCGCATAAATGCGGCGATCGAGGCGCGGGCGTCCTAGCGTCTGGCTCCCGAAGGGAGCGAAGTGGGTAGCCGGCGGCTTCAGCCGCCGGGCGCGGGCGCCAGAACCACCCGAAGTCCCGAAGGGACGGCAGAAAGCGGCGCCCTACTGCCTCCCCGCGGGGTTCCACCGTCCCTTCGGGACTGTATTGGGGGCATCCCGTCTCCGGCGGCTGAAGCCGCCGGCTATCCACTGCTGTCCCTTCGGGACTGTATTGGGGGCATCCCGTCTCCGGCGGCTGAAGCCGCCGGCTATCCACTGCTGTCCCTTCGGGACTGCATTGGGGGCATCCCGTCTCCGGCGGCTGAAGCCGCCGGCTATCCACTGCTGTCCCTTCGGGACTGCATTGGGGGCATCCCGTCTCCGGCGGCTGAAGCCGCCGGCTAT
>VGYV01000838.1 GCA_016872855.1 Planctomycetota bacterium | reverse complement strand
GACCTGGCGAAGCCGCTCACGATGGAGATTCGCTACCGCATCCCCGTGGCCGCCACGCGCACGCGCGACCTGCTCATCCTCGCTCCGCCCGCCTTCTCGCACGACTTCCCGGAGGCCGCCCTCCAGACCCGCAAGTTCCCCGTCGAGCGGGCCACCACGCAGGAGATGCGCACCACCCTCAAGGTCACGTGCCCGCCGGGCTTCGCCCTCGTGGGCGTGCCCGAGCCGCTCGCCATCCACGGCAAGCACCTGTGGTTCGAGGGGAGCGTGACCGCGGCGCCCGACGGCAAGCCTGCCCTGAGCGGAGCCGAAGGGGCCCTCACGCTCCGCCAGACGCTCAAGTGGCTCACCCGCCGCGTGCCGCCCGAGGACTATGGGGAGTACCGCGCCCAGGCCACGCAGATCGCGGGTTGGTCGGACCTCAAGCTCGTCTTCCGGCAAACCAAGGCGGAGGCTGGGAAATGAGACATTTCCGATTTCCGATTTCCAATTTCCGATTTCAGAAGCCGCTCGGCTCTGTGCGCTCTGTGGCTCTGTGGCTAGTCCTCCTCTTCTCCTCGCAGGCCCTCTGCGGCGAGGCCATCTACCTCCAAAGCGGCGAGGAATACGTCGGCTCGCTCGATTCCATCGTGAAGGGCCAGCTCCACGCCGTGATCAACGGCCAGCCCCAGGCATTCCCCCTCGACCAGGTGCACCGCATCGAGTTCCAGCGGCGGCGGCAGCACGACGACGCGCTGAAGGCCGCCGACCTGGCGGCCCGCGGGCCGCTCTTCGCCGAAGCCCTCAAGCCGAGCACGGACGAGCTTCGCCACCGCTTCCCACAGGCCGGCTACGTCGTCCTGGCCGATGAGACCACGGTGGCCGTCGCCGCGGACGGCGCCTGGGAGGTCAAGCGCTTCGAGGCCTGGCGCATCCTGGCCGACCGCGGAGCGGAGTCGGCCATGCGTCACATCACCTACTTCCCCGACCGCCAGCAGGCCGAGGTCCTCTTCGCCCTCACCGTGGGTCCCGACGGCGCGGTGGGCCACCTTGCCGACACCGCGATGAAGGACGAAGCGCTCCACTCCCGCCTGCCCGCCTACAACTTCCAGCACCGTCTCCGCTTCACCCTCAAGGGCGCCGTGCCCGGCGCGACCCTCTTCCTCGCCACCGCCCACAGGGGGCGCGCCAGCCTCCTCGAACCCCTCGCACTCGACAAGGTCTTCTGGGACGAGGAGCCGGCCCTCAAGCGCTCCGTCCGCCTCGTCGTCGAGGAGGGGGCGAAGAACCTCGTGGCCACGGCCACGGCGAATGGCCCGCAGGACTGGGGAAAGGACGGCCTGTGGGAGGTGAAGGACGCGCCCCAGACCTTCCGCGAGCCGATGATGGCGCCCGTCGAGAGCTTCGCCCCACGCCTCATCATTGCGTACCCGAAGGACGAGTGGGCCTACGTCGCAAAGGCATTCTCCGAGTGGGCGGGCGGCCCCGTGGCGCTGCCCACCAAGGGCGTGCCGCCCAGGGCGCTCTTCGACCGGGTCCGCCAATCCATCCGCCTCGAACGGGTGCCACTGGAGGCCCTGCCCAACGGTCCGGCCTGGCCTGCGGTTACGCTCAACCGCGGCTACGGCACAGAGGTCGAGCGAGCTCTCCTCCTCGCCGCGCTCCTGCGCGGCGCGGGCCACAAAGCTGACGTGGTTCTGGCCCGCCGCCGCGAGGACGGCCCGCTCCTGCCCGCCGCGCCCCGCCTGCACGCCCTCGCCGAGGCCCTCGTGCGCCTCACGGCCGATGGCAAGGTGACGTGGCTCCAGGCGGACGACCAGGACCGCGGCTTCGGAGAGCTGAACCCCGAGGTCCAGGGCGGCGAGGGACTCGACCTGGCGACCGGCAAAATCATCGCCATCCCGCTCGCGCCGCCCGCCGCCGAGGCCAAGGTGCGCTCCGTTGAGGTCGAGCTGGCCGCCGACGGCGCGGCCACCGTGCGCGACCAGCTCAAGCTCACGGGCCACTACGCCGCCGACGCCCGCGGCCTGAAAGACCTCACGCAGGACCAGCTCGGCAAATGGGCCGCTCGCTACGCCACCGGCGACGCCACGGGCGTGGACCTCCTGGAGTTCACCCACTCCGACTTCAACAACGCGAACGCCGAGGAGCGACTGAGCTTCGCCTACCGCGTGCCGGGCCTGGCCGAGAGGGCGGGCAGCTTCCTCATCCTGCGCCTGCCCAACGCCAGCGTGTCGGCGACCGACGTTGGCCGCAGCACCCGCGAGCGCGACCTCTTCTGGGAGGGCGCCGAGCGCGAGGAGACCACCTTCACCCTCAAGGCTCCCCCCGGCTACAGGGTCTACGCGATGGGCCAGAAGCTCGAACACAAGGGCGACGGCTGGTCCCTTACCGCCGAGTTCGCCGCCGATGTGTCGGCCAAGGGCACCGTCCGCTTCCACGAGGTCTGGCAGCGCTCGGCCCTGTCGGCTCCCAAGGACTCCTACGCCGCCTACCGCGACGCCCGCATCGCCCGCAGCCGCCTGCGGGGCGAGGTCATCGTCTTTGTCAGGGAATGAGCAGAGAAGAGAAGCACCATGAGGAAGGCAGGAACGCAGGAAACGAAGAGCGGACCACGCCGGCAGGCGAGCGCCGCGCTTCGGCCCAATCCAGGTTCCTTCTCTTTCCCTGCATTCCTGCTTTCCTTATACTACTCTGGCCACAAATCATGTAGCACCTCAGGCACGGTGCCCGAAGGGAGAGTCCTGTTTGGAGTGCGGCCTTCAGGCCGTATCTGGGCGTACGGGCTGAAGCCCGCGCTCCGAACGGGCGCTACGTGATTTGTGGCCAGAGTAGTAGAAGTGGTCGGTGGTCGGGTGCCTGGTCGGGTGCCTGTCACACCGCCGACAAGTGCGGGGCATGCGGGGCATGCGCGGGGCATGGGCATGCGGCATGCGCCATCGGGAGAAAGGCGAACCCCATGATATCCTTCAAGTGCGGCCAATGCGGGACGGGCTTCAGAGTCCCAGACGACAAGGCAGGAATGAAGGGCAAGTGCCACAAGTGCGGCGCAGTGGGTGGGGTGTCAAATCTTTAATTTTGAATTATTCGCATTCTCGCGTGGCGTAGCTCAAACACTAGAGTCTTGACACCCGGCGAGTGTTTGACAGCCGCAGGGTGCCCGCCGAGGGGCGACACGCGAGCCACGTGTCGCTACGGCTGAGCATTCCGTTGCCCTCATTCCCTGGTATGATGTCCCGGTCGGTCTTCAAGATCAGATCTCTTCTGTTCTGTCTTTGATCGACCGGGGGGAGAGGTGGCGAAGAAGTGACCAGACCTCCAT
>VGYV01000837.1 GCA_016872855.1 Planctomycetota bacterium | reverse complement strand
GCGTTCCTGTTTGTAGTTCGGCCTTCAGGCGGTCTTCAGGGCTGCCAGGGCCGACAGAGGAACCGCGTAAACGCCGAACTACGAACGAGGGCGGGCGGCGCACAAATCCGTTACTGCACCCGTAGTGCCGTGATCCCTTGCCATTGCCGCCTTATGGATGGTAGAATGGCGGCACCATTGGCGAGGCAGGTGCACGATGCGCGGTGCATGGGCAGCACTCGGTCTCGGGTTGGGCCTTGTCGCCCTCTGCGGGTGTTCGGACTACGTCTACTTCAGGGCCGATTCGGCAGGCGGCAGGGTCTTCGTCCTCTCCCACGAAGATCAGGGAATAGAGGCCGGCTACCGCCAGTGGCACGGCTACGACCCTGCGCGCCGTCGCTGGACGACCCACCGGCGCGAAGCCGGCGATTGGGGCGGCCACCCGCTCAGGCCAGTCAGCCCCGATGTCTTCGTCTCCGACCGCCTCCTGGTGCGCCGAGAGGCCGGCGAGCCGCGCGGCGCCCGCCTCATGAGCCAGTGCGCCGCGGCCTGCCTCGACCCGAAGGGAGACAGGATCTACGCTTTGAGCGACTTCGCGGAAATCGCCGTCTTCTGCGTTAAGGATGGCAAGCTGCTGCACCGCACCGGCCCAGTCGAGAAGCCGACGATGCGGCCGGACACGCGGGCCGACATGGGCGCCTTCGACTACGACCTCCAGACCCAGCGGCTCTGGTCCGCTGCCTGCGCCGCAGGGGAGACCACCGTGCTCTTCGGGCTGATCGGCGAGGCACGAGGGCAGGAAGGCTCGGGCTACTACTGGCAGAGCGCCTACGTCTACGACAAGGCGTCGGGCGCCGTCCGCAAGTTCGACCCGTTGTGCAGCCTGGCCCCCAAGGACACGCCTCTCCGCCCACCCGAGCTCTCCCTGGTTGCCGTGGGCGATGCGTACTACACGCTCAACAACGAAGGGCTGTGCAAGTGCACCGTCGAGGGCGAGGGCCACCTGGAATCCATCGCTCCGTTTCCCGAAGGGGTCGAGGGCGGCACCCTTCTCGCGGCGTCGGGGCAGCTCTTCCTCTTCTCGCGCTCCCGCAAGGCGAAGGATGCTCCCTCTCGCCAACTCTATGCGTTCGACCCGACAGGGAAGCGCTGGGGCCGGGTTTCCCTGCCGTTCTGGCCCGATGTTCGCTCCAAGGCCGAGGCAGTCCTCCGCGCACCTTTGGACACTTGGCTGTTCCTCTACTATGCCCCCATCTTCATCATCTATGGCGGACCCCAGTAGTGGGGCCAGTTCGAGCTTGGCGTAAGGAGTCGAGCGTGCGACGAGAGGCACACGCGCTGGCCACGATGGTGGCGCTGGCGTGCGCAGGCTGTTCCAGGCCGGGCATGGACGACGCCGCGCTCCGCACCCCGCTGCACGAGGCCGTGAGCCGCGGGCGGATGGACCAGGCAAAGCGCCTGCTCGCGCAGCGCGCAGATGCCAACGCAAGGGATGCCTCCGGCAAGACCCCCCTCCACTTCACCGTGATAGACCGCCGCCCGGAGATGATCGAGCTGCTCCTGGCAAGCGAGGCCGACGCGAACGCGAAGGACAACCACGGACGCAGCGCGCTCAGCTACGCCTTCTGGGAACCCCGGCTGGCGGCGCCGCTCCTGGCAAAGGGAGCCGACCCAAACACGATGGACAGCTATGGGCGAACCCCCGCTCACTACTGCGCCAAAGAGGGCCGAAACGACACGCTGCGGCTGCTCCTGGCCAAGGGAGCCAACCCCGCCGCGAAGGACTGGGCCGGCGAAACGCCCCTTCACCTGGCCGCGGCCGTCTCACACGACGGCAGGGGGTTCAGCAAGGACCCGTCCTTGCGCACCGCCGAGCTACTCCTGGAGCATGGGGCGCCGGTGGACGCCCGCGACTTCCGCAACCGCACCCCCCTGCATGTCGCCGCGGGGTCTTGGCATCCCGCAATGGTCCAGCTCCTTCTCGACAAGGGCGCCGACATCAATGCCAAGGGCATACTCGACACCACGCCGCTGCGGCTTGCCATTGACCGCGGGGACGAGGAAACCGCGCGGCTCCTCGTTGCCAGGGGCGCCGACGTTGCCGCGCCCGATGCGCTCGGCACCACGGTGCTCATGCGAGCCGTCGCAACGAACCGCCTGCCACTCGTCAAGCTCCTGCTCGACAAGGGCGCTCCCGTGAACGCCCGGAACTCCGCCGGCCACACCGCACTCTCCATCGCTACGAGCCACATGCTGGCCAAGGTTGCGGAGCTTCTCCGCCAGCACGGGGCTCAAGGAAAGGGACCATGAAAGACCAACTCCACAGCGTTGACGTCTGCATCGTCGGCGGTGGGATGGCGGGCCTCTGCGCGGCACTCGCCGCCGCACGGCACGGGGCATCCGTCGTCCTGATGCACGACCGACCCGTCCTCGGCGGAAACGCCTCCAGCGAATGCCGCGTCCACATCTGCGGCGCCGACCGACACAACTCCATCAAGAACATGCGCGAGACCGGCATTCTCGAGGAGGTGAGGCTGGAGAACCTCTACCGCAACCCCAACCGCAGCTTCTCAGTCTGGGACGCCCTTCTCTACGAGAAGGCGCGCTTCCAGGATGGCCTCACGCTGCTCCTCAACTGCTCGTGCCACGCCGCCGAGATGGACGCCGACCGCATCGCGGCCATCACGGGCTGGCAGCTCACGACCGAGACCTCGCACACCGTGCGCGCGGGCATCTTCATTGACTGCTCGGGCGATGGCATCCTCGCGCCCCTCTCGGGCGCCGAGCACCGCATCGGCCGCGAGGCCCGCCACGAGTACGGCGAATCCATCGCCCCCGAGGCCGCCGACCGCAAGACGATGGGCATGACCTGCCTCTTCCAGTCCCGCGAGTACCCAACTCCCCAGCCCTTCACCCCGCCCGACTGGGCTTACAGATTCGAGCGCGAGGAGGACCTGCCCTACGGCGCCAAGGGCCACCGCTGGTGGACGATGGGCTACTGGTGGGTCGAGCTGGGCGGCGACTTCGATTCCATCCACGACACCGAGATGCTCCGCGACGAGTTGCTCAAGACCGCCCTCGGCGTGTGGGACCACATCAAGAACCGCGGCGACCACGGCGCCGACAACTGGGCGCTCGAATGGCTCCAGTTCCTCCCCGCCAAGCGCGAGAGCCGCCGCTATGTCGGCCGCCACGTCCTCACGCAAGGCGACATCGAGAGCGGCGGCCGCTTCCCCGACATCGTGGCCTACGGCGGCTGGAGCATGGACGACCATCACCCCGCCGGCTTCCGCGCCGCGAAGCTCGGCGCCCCCGCGACCATCTTC
>VGYV01000836.1 GCA_016872855.1 Planctomycetota bacterium | reverse complement strand
GTGGGTAGCCGGCGGCTTCAGCCGCCGGTCTCGGGCGCCAGGAGTAGAGAAGTCCCGAAGGGACGGCAGACACGTGCGCGGGGGTGTCTCCCATGGGTTTCTGCCGTCCCTTCGGGACTGGGCCGTGTGCATGCCCGCACTTCGATCTCTTGCTCCCGAAGGGAGCACAGTGGGTAGCCGGCGGCTTCAGCCGCCGGTCTCGGGCGCCAGGAGTAGAGAAGTCCCGAAGGGACGGCAGACACGTGCGCGGGGGTGTCTCCCATGGGTTTCTGCCGTCCCTTCGGGACTGGGTCGTGTGCATGCCCGCACTTCGATCTCTTGCTCCCGAAGGGAGCACAGTGGGTAGCCGGCGGCTTCAGCCGCCGGACTCGTGCGCCAGGAGTAAAGAAGTCCCGAAGGGACGGCAGACACGTGCGCGGGGGTGTCTCCCATGGGTTTCTGCCGTCCCTTCGGGACTGGGTCGTGTGCATGCCCGCACTTCGATCTCTTGCTCCCGAAGGGAGCACAGTGGGTAGCCGGCGGCTTCAGCCGCCGGTCTCGGGCGCCAGGAGTAGAGAAGTCCCGAAGGGACGGCAGACACGTGCGCGGGGGTGTCTCCCATGGGTTTCTACCGTCCCTTCGGGACTGGACGGCGCGCGTGCCCGCACCCGGCGGCTGAAGCCGCCGGCCATCCACTTCCGTCCCTTCGGGACTGGGGTTCTGTCCCCTTACTTGTAGGGCGCTGTAATAAGGAACCGCCAATGAACCGACTCTGTGTTGCCTTGTCTATCCTGTGCTCTATGGCCTGGGCAGGCGAGGAGTGGCCCTCGCCCGTCACCTGGCAGCCCGACAAGCGGGCGGTCGAGAGCGGACTCTACATCGCGCCGCGGCCGCTGGCGACGAAGGCGCAGGTGGCTTTCACCGTCACCGAGCCATCGGGCGTCGCCCGCAGAAGGTGGCCCGTCCGCGGCGCAATCCCCCTCTTCCGCGGCGAGTTGCGCGACCCGAACGCCATCCGCCTCCTCAACGCCGCAGGCAAGGAAATCCCCGTCCAGGGCCTCGCCACCGCCTTCTGGCCCGAGAAGACCATCCGCTTCCTCTGCCTCGACTTCCTCACCGACCTCGGCCCCAACGAGGAGAAGCGCTTCACGCTCGAATACGGCACAGAGTTCGCTGGGAGGAAGGGGGAGCTCTATACCGTCACCTCTGAAGACCTCTGGCAGGGCCGTGGGCGCATGCCCGGATTCAGGGGCAAGGCCGTCGTGTGCAGCAACAACAAAGGAGAAGACCCCAAGGAGCACCCGATCATACTGGAGCACATCCGAATGGTTGAGCAAGGCCCTGTTCAGGCCACTTTTCACCTCCTCGGCCACTACGGCGAGGAAAAGGCTTTCCAGCCCGCCGACCCCACCGATAGGGATGCCTGGCGCTATCCCGTCTCGCTCTTCTTCCGCGTCTACGGCGGCACGAGCATCGTCCACATCGAGCACACGTTCGGCTACAACGGCGATGAGTATCACGACTTCGTGCAGAGCTACGGTCTGACCTTCCAGCACCCTAAGGCCACGAGATTCCTCTACGGGAAGGATGGAGGCGAGGCGGCGGAAGCGCCTCTCGGCGTCCGCCTCAACCAGTTCGCCCACGACAAGTGGGAGCTGACGGGGAAGGCCACGGCAAGCGGGAAGCGCTTCGGTGGCTGGGCCGCGGTGCAATCCAAGGACACGTGGACCCTCGTTGCCGTGCGCGATGGGTGGCAGAATTGGCCTGTGGCGTTCCGGGCAGAAGAGAATGGTGACCTGACGGTGGAGATGCTGGGGGAGAAGCCGGGCCGCGCCCTCGACCTACGCTACGAGGAGGAGGGCGGCGAGCCGCTCCGCAAGATCGCCAACCACTCGATGTTCTTCGGCGATGAGCTGACCTTCTACTACTCCGCCAACGACAGGGGCACGATGCGAGGCCGGGCGCGCGGCATCAAGAAGATTCACGAACTCCTCCTCGACTTCTCCCCTGTGGGCGGGGGCTCTGTCCCCCGCGAAGGAGACAAGGAGAAGACGCGGGGCACGGAGGCCCCGCCCACACTCGCAGACGTGGGCAAGGCGTTCCAGCTTCCCCTCGCCCCATGGCCAGGAGCGGAGCGCTTCAAGGAGACACGGGCACTCGGCCACATCGGCGTCTATGGCGAGCCGAAATGGGACTTCCTGAAGGACTACTTCTCCGTGATGTTCGACGGCCTCACGATGACCCACGAGGCGAACGGCCTCTACGGCTGGGTGGACTGGGGCGACCTGCCGATGTGCAACACGCCGAGCGGCGGCAAGTTCAAGATGGAGATGGACGGCGGGGTGGGCTGGTCGAACGGCGAGCGTGCGATGGCGCCCTACCTCTACCACTACGCGGCGGGCGGCGGCCGCCGCTTCCTCGACCTCGGCCGCGCGATGGTCCACCACACCATCGGGATTGACACGGAGCACCCCGGCGGCGATATGAAGCACGGCGCCTACCACCGCCACAACCAGGTCCACTGGCGCCACAACGACGCGGGGACCCGCCAGGGCGGCTACCGCGGCTGGCACAACTACTACTGGCTCACCGGCGACCCCGAGGTCGGCCGCCTCATGCTCCTCGAAGGGCTCGACTCCCCCGCCCAACGCACGATGATGGACCTGCGAGCCGAGAACAAGGACGTGCGGGTCGGCTACGACTACCAGCACTGCGCCAGCCACCTCCTCGCCCACCTCTGCTGGATCACGAGCGGCGACTGGCGTTACGCCCGCGCCCACCCCGCCATCGTGAAGCTCTGGAAGATCGCGGGCGACGAGGGCAAGGCCACGCAGGAGGGCTGGGTCTTCTTCAGCCTCAAGGACGGCGAGCCGGCCGGCTACAAGCTCGCCAAGCCCGGCCCCCAGCTCGGCTACTGGCTCACCTACGGCGGCGACGACCTGTGCCTGGAGTGGGCCGCGCTCACGGGCGACCCCAACGCCGTGGACGCGATTCTCCTCCAGGGCAAGTTCCACGGCAAGGGCAGCATCCCCAACGGCCCCGAAGCCCTCTATCACTCGCCCGAGGCGCTCTACCTCGGCCTCGCCTACCTCGACCCCGGCCACCCCGAGCTGAAGCGATTGCTCCAGCAGCGCCTCTGGGCCAACACCAACCTCAAGCGCCTCCGCGACCAGAAGCTCACCACCACCGGCGCCTACAAGAGCGCCGAGGACTGGGACCGCTACGGCACCTATCTCTACCGCAAGAACGGCTTCTCCATCCACGGCGCCCAGGGGCTGGAGGTCTTGCACCTGATGCGCGCTATGGAACTCCTGAAGATGGAGCCTTGACCATGCGATACTCGGTGG
>VGYV01000835.1 GCA_016872855.1 Planctomycetota bacterium | reverse complement strand
ATTTCGCGCATCATCCCCGCCGTCCACGGCGACGACACAATCGCGGTTCATCCCATCATTGGCCGTTACATTGGCGACCGCATGCTCGCCCTCACAGAAGGGAGCCGCCTCGTCTTTCGGCTCGACAGCGACCGAATCGCCGAGATACTGCCCCTTGCGGGCAAGCAACTCGACCTCGACGGGCACACGGTCCGCGTCGGCGTCCCAGCAACCCGCGCGCTACGACCGGCCGCGCGCCTCCGCAGCCGCCTCGTCGTGATCAAGGGATTCCTCGAACCCGAACCCTTTCTTGAGGCCGTGAAGCGCCAGCTTGCCGACCTCGGCATACAGGGGACACCCGGCCTGCTGAAACGCCGGGGAGACACCTCTCTGGAGGGCCGTAGCCATGCGACGCCCGACCGTTCCCCCTTTGTCCGTCGCACCCTCCGCATCCGCGACAAGCAGGTAGTCGGCTACGCCGTCGAGGTCGTCGGCCTCGACGCCTCCGATTCCATCGCCCTCCAGGAGCGCGGCCTCGGCGGTCGCCGACGATTCGGATGCGGAGTCTTTGTGCCGGCAGGAGTTTGACATGTCTGCGCTCCGTTTGCTGGCGAAGAGCGCGGCGAACGATGATCCAGACTCGCCGCCGACTATCGCAGAACACTGCCGCGAAGTCTACAAGGCAGCCTGCTCAATCTGGGACTGTGTAGAACGTGATCTAGCCGGCGCGCTTCAGACCGACAATGCCCAATTGCGAGCAGCGCTCCGGCCGCTCTACCTCGCCGCTGTCTTGCTGCACGACATTGGGAAGGCCAATAGCGCGTTCCAGGATATGGTACGAGCGGACCGAGGAAGATCAAAGGTCCAGCCTATCCGTCACGAGATCTTGGGTGCAGCAATCCTTGTCGGCCACGAGCCGATGAGAGAATGGGCCAAGACGCTGCTGCAACACGAGCTGAATTGGGAGGTCGTGTGGGCCATTGGCGGCCATCATCTGGAGATGCGGGGGACCAAGAGGCCAGACGAAGCCCAGGAGCCCCTCTTCCGGACGGGGAATGTGCCCAAAGAGGTTGCAGTTTACCTATCGGACGATCAGATTCGACAACTCCTGGCAGCCGTGAAGTCGGTTTTACAACCCGGGCCACCGGGTGGGGGGGACCTGCCCCGTCTTGCGTGTCTCCACCTGACAACCATGGAAGACGAGGGCAACAGCCTGGAGCCACTCATTCGGCGGCTGGTCCGCGAGTCCAGGCAAGCGTGGGAAGAATTGGGGTCGAAGCCCGAGTTCAAGCGCCAACTTGCAGTGTTGAAGGCGCTGGTCATCGCGGCCGACGTTGCAGGTTCGGCGTTGAGCGCGGAAAACAAGCCCGTGTCCGCGTGGGCGCAGGAAGCCCTCGCCTCGCGGATCGCGGGTCCACTGCTAGACCCGGTGATTCAGAAAGGCTTGAAGGGAAAAGCTCCGCGGCGCTTTCAAGCGACGGTCGCCGAGAGCAGTAAACCGGCCACCATCGTCATGGCCGGCTGCGGCAATGGCAAGACGACGGCTGCGTACATGTGGGCTCAGAAATGGGCGGCCGGCAAGAAGCTCTTCTTCGCCTATCCCACAACCGGGACCGCCTCTGCGGGCTTCGAGGACTATCTGCTCGCCCAAGACGATCTTGCGCGCGCACTGATTCACGGCCGGGCATGGGTAGACCTCCGCGCGATGCAGGACTCCCCCGAAGATGATCCGCTGGAGACGAGCGCAAGAATGGACGCCCTTCTCGCATGGAGCCAGCAGGTGATCGCATGCACGGTGGATACCGTGCTCGGCCTGATTCAGAATCAGCGCCGCCCTCTCTTTAGTCTCCCTGCCATCGCCTGTGGGGCGTTCGTTTTTGACGAGATCCACAATTACGACCGAAGGCTGTTCGGAGAACTCTTGAGGTTCCTCACCACCTTCCCTGGCGCGCCGGTTCTCCTCATGAGCGCCACGATCCCACCCAAACGGCTGGCCGCTATCCGAGAAGTGCTTGGCGAGCGCGCAGGCGCCCCAGTCTGCGGAGACCCTGAGCTTGAAGCGCGGAAGCGATACCGCCTTGAGGGCCGCCCAGATGCCGAAGAGTGCTGGCCAGACGTAGAGAAGGCCCTCCGGGTCGGCCAGAAAGTGCTCTGGGTCTGTAATCGAGTAAAGGACGCCCGAGCCGTCTTCCGGGCCGCCGCCAGATCCACGGGTGGAGCTGAGGTGGCACTCTATCACAGCAGGTTGCGCTACGAAGATCGGGTGAAACGCCAGAAAGAGGTGCTCCGCCTCTTTGACCCGAACACGAAAAGCCCCTGCTTGGTCGTCGCGACCCAGGTCTGCGAGATGTCGTTGGATATCAGCGCAGACCTGATGGTTACAGCGATCCCGCCATTGCCCGCTCTTGTGCAGCGGCTTGGTCGCCTGAATAGGTTCGCAGAAAGAGACGACCCACGGCTTTGTCTTGTCTATCCCTTTGAGGGAATGCCCTATCACCGGGAAGAGCACCGGCAACAGATACAGGCCGCACAGAGAGCCATTGCGGCGCTCTGCGGCCAACCTTGCAGCCAAGCGCAACTCGCAGAACACCTGAACAGAATGGAAGTGCAGGAGGAATGGACTTCGTCGTCTTCGTGGCTTGACGGCGGGTGGGAGAGCGAGCCCCTGCCTCCCCGAGAGGCCGACACCAGCATCACGGTCGTCATGGAAGATGACCTGGGGGACATCGCCAGGGAGCTGGGACCCGCGACCGAGGGACGCTGGACCACCAAACGCCTGGTCCCCTGGACGATCCCCATGCTCTTCCCCAAGGCATTCACCTGGCAGCGGCGCGTCGCGGGCTACCTGATAGCGCCGAAAGGAACGATCACCTACGATCCTTTGGAGGGTGCTCAATGGAATCTTCGGGATCGCACATGACGTGGGATCTGGCCGACCCGGGAATGGACCTCCTCGAACGCGCGGGCCTGGCCGCCCTCTACATGACCCTGCGCGCCGCCAGCGAGCGAGAGGTTGACCTTTCGCCTTTGGGTTGGCAGGAAATGGACCTCACCTCGCACTCGGTCACGGTGCGATGGGAAGGACCTCCCAAAGCCGCCTTCGCGCGCCTTTTCGAATGGGCTTGGCAGGTACGCGACGGGGTTCTCTTCCTTCCGGCCGTCCATCGGATGCAGATTGATTGCGAGAACGTCTTTCGGCGCATCCCCGTACACAGCGGCATCCTCAGAACCTTCCTCCAGCATCCGAGAGTCCAGCCCAAAGGCGAACTGGTCATGAGAAGCGACGAGATCGAGGAAGGAAAGCAACTCGTGACTCGATACATCTCCCTTGAAGGCAAGACGCTGAAGCCGGTCCAGGACTTGCCA
>VGYV01000834.1 GCA_016872855.1 Planctomycetota bacterium | reverse complement strand
GTGCCCACCTGCGCGAATCCGCTACTGGGCACCGGCGTGTGAGGAGTCCCGGCCATGAGCGGTTGGATCACCTTCTGGAAGTGGGCGTGCATCGTGGGCGTTGGCAGCTACTTCGCCCTTGTCCTCGTCGTCATCCCGTTCGGCGCGGCCGACATCGTGCGCCTCTTCCGCGACCTGGGCCGCGGGGGCAGCGAGCGGAAGTAGCCCCGTAGCGACAAGCGTCCCGCTTGTCGAGGGCTCGAATGGGACCGCACGCGGGACGCTTGCGGCCACGCCCTACAGCCCTGGCCCCGTCGCTCCGTGTCGGCGGTTCGTGGCCTTGACGGCGCCGCTCCCGCGGAGTAGAATCGGGCGCGCGTGGGAAGCAGACACAGGGGACGTGACGCCCTTTGCCCTCAGGAGGACCTGGCCATGCTGGGAAGCTCGCTGGCGTTGCCCCGCGTGGAACTGGCCATGCGGTCGTTCGTCGCGAAGGTCTACGGCTGGATGGCCTTCGCGATGGTGGTGACGGCTCTCGCGGCGATGGTGACGGTGAACGTGCCGGAACTCAATAGGCTGGTCTTCGCGAATCGCGGCGTGTTCCTCGTCCTCATCCTGGCCGAGCTGGGGCTGGTGGTCGCGCTGAGCGCCGCCATCAACCGCATGTCGGCGGCCACGGCGACGGTGATGTTCGTCGTCTATTCGGCGCTCAACGGCCTCACGATGTCGTTCATCTTCCTGGTCTACACCGAGGCGTCCATCGCCTCGGCCTTCCTCGTCACGGCCGCCACGTTCGGCGCGATGAGCGTCTACGGCTACACCACCAATCGCGACCTCACCTCGATTGGCAATCTGTGCTTCATGGCGCTCATCGGCATCATCATCGCCTCGCTGGTCAACCTGTTCCTCGGCAGCGCGACGATCTACTGGGCGACCACCTACATCGGAGTGCTCGTCTTCGTCGGCCTCACGGCCTACGACACGCAGAAGATCAAGGTGATGGGCGCGTCGGCTTCTATGACCGGCGAACAGGAGCGCAAGGGGGCCATCCTGGGCGCACTCGCCCTGTACCTGGACTTCATCAACCTCTTCCTCCTGCTCCTGCGCATCTTCGGGCGGAGGAGATAGCCAGCCGCGTGAGCGCACCTCCGCTCTCCGCTCTCGTTGCGAAGCTCCGGCTTCGCAACGGGGTACGTGCGGCTCCGGCCGCAAGAGCACCGAAGCGGGAGCTTCGGGATCGTGCGTCGCGAAGCCGGAGCTTCGCGACGAGACAACATAAATCGTGCCAGGCAAACGGGTTACGACAGCCGAAGAGACTCCGGGCCGGTTTCGGGGCGTCGCTTTCTCCATACTTGGTCATCCCTGAGAGGGGAGGATGAGCAAGTATGGACGGATGGGCGGGGATCGGCGATTCTCGCCGCTCCGGCCATTCCGGACCGGTCCGGCAGGTGAGCAAGTATGGGTGGAAGGCCGAGGATCGGCGATCCGGCTCATTCCGGCCGAAGACTGCCTGAAGGCAGGACTCCAAACACGTGGCGCTCTGCGTTTGGAGTCCTGGCTTCAGCCAGTCTTCAAGACCTCCACGGCGCCGCCGAATCGCTGAGAGCTGTCTGGCCTACTCCGCGAGGCGGACGAGGCGGACGCCGCGGACTTCGAGCCAAGCGGCGTCGCGGGGGGTGTTGAGGCCGATCATCAGGGCGCGGACAGCCTTGAGGTCGAGCCTGCCGTTGGGGTCCTTCGGCGAGTAGCTGCCCCAGGCCAGGTCGGCGAAAGCAGCGGTCGCACGGGTCCAGGCCTTCTTCGCCTTCCAGCCGGTGCCGGTGAGGTAGCAGGAGCCGTTGGGCTCGATGAGCTGGAGGCGGACGGCCATCGCCTCGTCGTCGGCGTGGCAGCGGTACTCGAAGGCGATGCCCTGGTAGGCCGAGAAGTCCATCGCCCGGCCGAAGTCGGCCTTCGGGTAGCACCAGCGGTCGCCGGGGGCGGTGAACTTGGCGTCGAAGCGCGCGCCGCCCTCCTTGCCTGGGGCAATCTCCATCGTGCCGTTGCCCGAGACGTTCTTCTGCCAGCGGGCGGGGTCGTCGAGGCCGAGGCCAAGCTCCTTCGTCGGCTTCACGCGGGCCAGGTCGAAGCGGAAGGACGAGACGGCGGGCGCGGGTGGGGCGTTGTCGAAGGTCGGGCGGACGCGGATTCGCTGGGGCCCGAGGGCGACGGCGCCGGGGGTGATGCGGAACTCGCAGACCGCGCGGCCCATTGGCTCAAGGCTCACCGCGGCCTCCGATGGCTCGGCCTTCCAGCCGGGGGGCAGCTCGAGGGCGAGCTTGCCGCCCGCCGGCTTCGCGCCGAAGTTGACGGCTTCCACCGCGTAGGCGAACGGCTCGTCGCCAATGACGTAGGAATCGCTGTCCTTGTCGAGCGTGGGCACCTGGGCCTGGCCGCGGATGACGATGGGCGAGGGCTGGTTGGACGGCAGCTTGCCCTCTGGCCGAACCGTGCCGCCGAAGCCTTTCACCGCATCTTCGCCCACGCCGATGACGTATTGCGGCGAGGGGCCGATGGCGAGCTTGAGCCTGCCGCCCGCCGCCTCGCGGGCGCTGCGTCTGCCGACGCAGTTGGCGACGACGACCTTCTCGACGGCCACGGCCAGTTCCGCTTCCCGTAGGGCGTTGGCCCAGACGACGAGCACGCGCTCCTTGCCGTTGTGGAACGCCAGCGCCGTCAGGCCGCCCTCTTGCCGGACGCCGAGGTAGCGGGCATCGCCCAGGATGTCCACCGCGGCGGCAATGGCGATGAAGCCGGGGCGGGGCGAGAGATCCTTGCGGAGCGCGCCGAACTGCACGCCGTGCTCGAGGTAATAGGGCAGGACGAAGAAGTAGTGGCTGTCGGTGCCTGCGGCGAGGGAGTATGCGAAGCTCTTGGGGACGAAGTCGGCCTGGCGGCGCTCGTCGGCAGCGTTGATCTCGCCGTCGGGCTCGGTGGCCTGGAGGCGGATGCCGGCCTCTGTGAGCCACACGGGGCGGTCGTCGCAACTGTGGCGCTTGAGCAATTCGAGATAGCGGCCCAGCGTGGCGGGGTATGCCTCGGGCGGGGCGTAGATGTGCCAGTTGAAGATGTCGAAGTAGTCGCGGACGCCGGCGTCGAAGAGATTCTCGTCGAAGGCGCAGTGGCCGCGGCAGAACGAGCCGATGAGCACGGGCAGGGTCGGGTCGCCCGCCTTGAAGCCGAGATAGGCCGCCTTCTGGAGGCCCGCGAACGTGTCGCTCAGGTCCGGCCAGAAGAAGATGTCCGGCTCGTTCCACACCTCCCAGGCCTGGACGCGCCCCTTGTAGTGCTCGGCGAGGCGTTTGGCGAAGGCGTAGGCGTCGCGGAGGTCCGCCGGGTTC
>VGYV01000833.1 GCA_016872855.1 Planctomycetota bacterium | reverse complement strand
GGGTCCAGGAGCATGCGGAAGGCGAGAAAGAGGTCCGTCCAGTCGCCCTTTGGCTTCCTCATGGTGTGCCCTCGGAAGGGGGTTCGCCATCGGGAGCCCCGCTCCCCGCGGGGCCTCCCTCCCCTCCCTCTCGGAGGGAGGGGGAAGGGGGAGGGTGGACCGCCGTGGCCAGGCTCTCACCCTCTCCCCACCCTCTCCCTTCAAGGGAGAGGGGGTCAATCGGCAGCTCGATGCGGTACTGGCCGCCCAGCCACCGCCCCAAGTCTATCAGCTTGCACCGTTCGGAGCAAAAGGGAAAGCCCGCCGCGTCCCGCGCCACTGGCCGGCGGCAGATGGGGCAGGCGGCGCCTGGCCGGCCGGGGCGCGGCGCCGCGTCACTTGGTGGCCTTGGCTCCATCCTTGTGCGCGGCCCCCTTCTTGAGGGGCTCCTTGGGCGAGGCCTCGGGCTTGGCACCGCCCGAGGGGGCGGAGCCGCTTTCGGCTTTCGCCTTGGCCTGGTAGTCCGAGCTGCGGTAGTCGGTGATGTAGAAGCCTGAGCCGCGGAAGAGGAGGCCCCCGCCGGCGCCGATGAGGCGCCGGACCTTGGCCCGGCGGCACTCGGGGCAGCGGCGAACCGGCTCCGCGGTGATGGGCTGGAAGCGCTCGAACGTGACGCCACAGGCTTCGCACTCGTATTCATAGGTCGGCATGTCAGTCACCTGTCTCAGACGTTGGCCGGGTTGTCGGGAGGCTTGGGGCCTTTGGAGACCACGACGCGCGCGGCGCGCAGCACCCTGTCGCCCTGGAGGTAGCCCCTCCGAAGCTCCTCGACCACCGTGCGGTCGGGCACGCCGGGCTTCTCAACCTGGACGACCGCCTCGTGGAAGGCGGGGTCGTAGGGCTTGCCCAGGGCCTCGAAGGGGACGAACCCTGCCTCGCGCAACGCCGTCAGAAGCTTGTCCCGGATGAGCTCCACGCCGCGGAGCAGCGCCGCGGCGTCTGGGCCGCCCTGGGCAGCCGCGAGCGCCAGGTCCAGGTCGTCCAGCGCCGGCAGGATGCGCAGGGCGAGGGTGCGACGGGCCTCGTCGTTCGACCGCTCGCGGTCGCGCTCCTGGCGCTTCTGGTAGTTGATGAACTCGGCCTTGGTGCGCTGGAGCCTGTCGAGAAAGTCGTCGCGTTCTGCGGCGCGGGCGCGCAGCTCCTCGACCTCCTGGGCCAGGACCTCCATGGTGGCGAGCTCGCTGGCCTGGGTGTCGGTGGCGGCCTGCTCCTGCTCCTCGGTGGGCACCTCCTCATCGAGGTGCTCGGAGCTCTCCGTGTCCGGCTCGGCTGCCGAAGGCTTCTCCGTCGCGTCGTCCGCCATGGGCTCTGCCTTCATTCCTCCGTGAAGAAGTCCCTGAGCTTCGTGAAGAAGCTCGTCCGCTCGGGCGTCACGTTCCTGTCCTCCACTTCGGCCAACTGGCGCAGCAGTTCCTTCTGGCGCTCGCTGACCTTCTTGGGCACTTCGATGGCCACGACGATCAGCTCGTCGCCCCTGCCCCGCCCATTGAGGCGTGGCACGCCCAGGCCGGGCAGCACCAGGCTCTCGCCGCTCTGGGTGCCAGGGGGCACGCGGAGCATGGCCGTCCGCCCCTCGATTGTCGGCACCGCCACGTCCGCCCCCAGGACTGCCTGGCTGTAGGTGATGGGCACCCGGCAGACCAGGTCGTCGCCGCGGCGGACGAAGAACTGGTCGGGCTGGACGTGGACGTAGCAGTAGAGGTTGCCACGGTCCTGATGGTCGTCGCCCAGCTCGCCCTGGTCCGGCACGCGGAGGCGGACGCCATCCTCGATGCCGGCGGGGATGCGGATGGGGATGGGGACGCGCACCGCTGACCGCCCGGCGCCGGAGCACTCGGGGCACGGCTTGTCAATCACCTGCCCGCTCCCGCGGCAGCTCGGGCAGGGGGTGCGGACGGCGAAGAAGCCCTGGACGCGCTCGACCTGTCCCACGCCGCGGCAGGTGGGGCACCGGCGCGGCGCCGTGCCGTGCCGCGCGCCGGTGCCGCCGCAGGCCGCACACGGCTCGCGCCGCGTGACCTCGATGGTCCGCGTGACGCCGAAGCAGGCCTCGCGCAGCGTGAGGTTCAGGTCATGCTCGATGTCGTAGCCGCGCCGCCGGCGCCGCCCGCCGCCGGAGCCGAAGAAGCCCATCTCCTCAAGGATGCCTGCGAAGAGGCTGGAGCCGAACACATCGTCCATGCTCCTGAAGTGCTGGAAGCCCGTGCCCTGGAGGCCGTCGTGGCCGAACTGGTCGTATCGGCGCCGCTTCTCCGGGTCGCCGACCACCTCGTAGGCTTCCGCGATCTGCCGGAACTGCTCCTCGGCCTCCTTGCGGCCCTCGGGGTTGCGGTCCGGGTGGTGCTTCAGGGCCAGCTTCTTGAAGGCCCGCCGCACCTCGTCGGGCGAGGCATCCCTGGCAACGCCCAGGACCTCGTAGTAGTCGCGCTTGGCCATCGCAAGGGGACCTATCCCGGCCCGGCGACGCGGCCAGGCGCTTCGGGGCGCCCCCGGCCCGTCGCGAGCGGGCCTACTCCTTCTCTTTGGCCGCCTTGCGCTTCCGGCGCCACTGCTTTTCCCAGACGTCGAGCGCCTGCTTCCGCTCTTCGTCGGTGGCGCCTTGCACGATGGTCAGGCCCCCGCCCGCCACCAGCCGCAGGGCGAACACCGCGGCCCGCCACCCCCGCTCGTCCGGGTCCTCCTTCGCCACCTCCAGGAGCGGCTCCACCACCTCCTCGCGGTCGAGGTTCGTGAGACGGAGCGCGTCGCATCCCGCCATGCGGATCTCGAGGTCCTTGTCCTTCAGCAGCGGCACCAGGAGCGGCACCACCTGGTCCACCAGCCCGGGGCCGCGCCAGGCGCCCAGGGCCCGCGCCACCGCCATGCGGACCAGGGGGTCCGAGCCTGCACCCAGGCCCTTCTCCTTCAGCAGCGGCAGCACGCCGGGGTCCTGGAGGCTGGCCAGGCCAACCGCCGCCCAGAGGCGGAGTGCGGCGTCAGGCCCCTTGGCCGCTCCCTTCTCCTCCTTCGGGGGCTCGCCGGGGTCGAACCACTTGGTGAGGAGCTCGACGGCCGCCTTCGTGTGGGAGGGCGGGACGATGCTCTTGCCGAAGCGCGTCTGGGCGAGGAGGAAGGCCACGTCGAACCGCACGCGGTCATTCGTCGTCTCGCGCCCGAGCTGGAGGACGCGGTCGAGCGCGGCCACGTCGCCCCGGGCCATGAGGAGGAAGAGCTGGTGGCGGGCGGCGGCGCGCTGCCCATCCGGGCTCGTCATGGCCTGGAGCGCTCGCACGTGGCCCTCGACGGCCTCGCCGGCCGTTGTCCCCGGATAGGCGCGCGCCG
>VGYV01000832.1 GCA_016872855.1 Planctomycetota bacterium | reverse complement strand
GACCTGAGGGGCGTGTGCCCATCGTGCGACGATGTAGCGGAGGCGGCGGAGGTAGTGGGCTTTGGCGGAGGCGTTGGTGAAGAAGTCGGCGGGCCTGTCGCACATGCCGCCGTTGGCCCGCCAGTAGGGGCTGTGGCGGCGCTGGGCGAAGTCGTAGAAGTTGTCGAAGCAGAGCTTGAAGTGGATGCCGTAGGTTCGGGCGAAGGCGATGATGTGGTCGAGGCGCCAGGCGTTGTCGAGGCGGTAGTCGTCGAGCTTCCCGCCCTCGAGTTCGAGGCTCCAGGAGCACATCCAGATGCGGGTGAAGTTCTCGTGGGCGGCGGCCATCTTGCGGAAGTAGTTGTCGTAGTCGTAGGTCTTGAGCTGGGAGTCGGCCCAGCACACGTTGTGGCCGATGGGGAAGTAGGGCTTGCCGGTCGAGAACTCGAAGTAGCGGGGGTTGCGTGGGCTGACGCGGATGAAGCCGGGATTCGCCGTGGCGGTGGCCGTGAAGGAGCCCGGCTCGCCCGCCGCCTCGCCGCCACGGGTGCGGACGCGCACGCGGTAGCGGTGCTGGCCGGGGGCGGTTGGGGCGTAGCGGAGCATCCACATGGGCTTGCCCTTCGGCTCGAGTTGCTCCTTGCCGTCCTTGAGCGTGCGCTTGAAGTCCTGGTAGAGGAAGCCGTGGACCGTGCGGATGCGGCCCGTGGGGTCGGCCACGTCCGCCGAGAGGTCAATCTCGTCGGGGTCGAAGGGATTGGCGAACTCGGCGTCGAGGCGGACGGTTAGCTCGATGGCCTCGAAGGTGCCGACCTGTGCGGCGGAGGGCAGGGTTTCGAGGACGCGGGGGCGGCTGGGCTGCGCGGCAAGCGCGGCGGCCCAGGCGAGCATGGCCACAGCGGACATCGGGGCGAAAGGCAGGTTGCGCGTCATGGGTTTTCCTTCCATTGCCGGCGATTGTAGCAGGGGCCGGGCGGGAAAGCAAAGCGGCGTATCTTCAGCGGGTGCAGTAACGGATTTGTGCGCCGCCCGCCGTCGTTCGTAGTTCGGCGTTTACGCGGCTCTTCTGTCCGTCCTGGCAGCCCTGAGGACCGCCTGAAGGCCGAACTACGAACAGGAACGCCCGCTTCGGCGCACAAATCCGTTACTGCACCCATCTTCAGCCGCGGCCGCGCCACGGTCGGCCAAGCCGACCGTGGCACGCGCAGAGGCGCAAAGCGGCTCAATGTGGCTCAAAGTGGCTCAATTGCGGATCGGGCCGTTCTCGCCCTCCGGCGGGCGAGCTTCCCTATGTGGCTCAAAGTGGCTCAACAGTGCGCCACGCGCCGCCCGGCCCCTCCCCCCCGGCAGGCGCCAGTGCCACGCGGCCTGCCAGCCCGTCGAGGACGGCACGACGCCGAGGCGCCGCTTCGCACGCCTCACCGAGGCGAGCGACAGGCCGGCGCCGCGCGCCCGCCTCCCCACCTCCTTCTCCGGCACCGGCCCGTCGCGCAGGACCTCGAGGAGCCAGGCCGCGGCCTCGGCCACCCGACCATGCCCGGGCGACACGCCCTCCACGGGCGAGGGTTCCCAGGCCAGTCTGGGCACGTCCGGCCGCCCTGGCCAGCCCTCGATGCGAAAGGCCAGGCCCGCCGCCTCTGCCACCAGGGTGTTCTTCGTCGGCATAAGTACCAGCCGTTCCGACACTTCCGCATCCGGCACCACCTCCCAGACCGCCCGCGCCGCCGACCTGGGGCGCTTGCCCACCACGGCGAGCACCGCGGCGCCCGTTTCCTCCGCCAGCTCGCCGAGCGCGGCCAAGACCCCTGCGACGCCCCCTCTGGTTCGTCGAGTGTCGCGCTGCACAAACGCCTCCACGGGGTCAACCACCACCAGCCTCACCGGCCCGTTCATCCTGATGGCGTGGCGGACCGCCCCCAGGCATTCCTCCAACGCAAATGTCCGTCGTGGCAGCACTTGCGTCGCTTCGGCCACCCGCACCTCGGCCACCCGCGCCAGGTCCGCCCCCGCCGCCTCGAGGCGCGCCCGCACCGTCCCTGCCAGATCGTCCTCCGGCACCATGAGCACCACGCTGGCCGCCATCCCAGATTCCACATTCCACATTCCAGATTGGGACCCCAATCCCGCCTCCCCGCCCCCTCTGGGCTCCCCAATCTGTAATCTGGAATCTGGAATCTGGGATTCCCTGGCCTCCGGCCAGGGACCCCCTCGGCTCGCCCGCGCCGCTATGTCCAATGCTACCAGGGACTTACCAACTCCACCCTCCCCAGCCAGAAGCGTCACCCGCCCCAGCGGCACACGCCCCGGCCACAGCCACTCCACCCCCTCGGCCTCCACCTCATCGAGGGGCACCAGAACCGCCTTCGCTTCCGCAGGCTCGACCACTGAGCCGAAGTCCGTCTGCACTGAGTTCCGCATCGCTCATCTCCTCACAGGCTCCCAGAGCGTCCACCGCCAGCGCCCCCACATTCCCTCCTCTCCCTCCACCCTTACAAAGGCTTTCCCCCCCGAAAATGTGTGCCCGGAAATTTTCGAGGCGTGGGGCGATTTCCATAACGCTTTGCTGCGTAACGAGTTGCACCGCGCACATTTTTCGCCAATCAGCGCCCGTTTTTCGTAGCACTTCAGCCGAATGAAGTGGAAGTTTGGAGTGCGGCCTTCAGGCCGTATCCTGCGCCCCAGATACGGGCTAAAGCCCGCACTCCGAACCCGGCGCACCATCTGGGGGTCACGCTTGGCTCTCCACTTCATTCGGCTGAAGTGTTACGTTTTTTCGAGTTGACTCCCGGGCCTCCCCACGCTATGCTGCCGCCATGTCGTACCGCCGCCGCATCGTTGTCCCTGGCTACCCCCACCTTGTCATCCACCACGCCGCGGCGCGCCAGCGGCTCTTCGTCAGCCAGGCGTGCGTGGCGGCGTATCTGACGCACCTGAGGGCCTCGACGGAGCGCCTCGGAGTCCGCGTGGCTGCCTACTGCCTGCTCCCCATGTCCGTGCACCTGGTCCTGCTCCCGCCCTCGCCGGCGGCGCTCTTCGGAGCATTGCAGCAGACCCATCGGCTGCATGCGGCCTCGCTCAACCGATGGAAGCGGCGAGCCGCAGCACGCTGGGCGGGCAAGCCGCTCATCTGCGCCCTCGACCGCGCCCACCTGCCCGGCGCCGTGCTCTACGTGGAGTCCGCCCCTGCTCGTTGCGGCGTGGCCCGCTCACCGTGGAAGTGCGTGGCGTCGAGCGCGGCCGAGCGGGTCGGCTTCGCGCCCAGCACCGGCCTGCTCTATCCCACCGAGCTGATGGTGCCTTGGCGAGCGTGGCGCTGGAAGGAGCTGTTGCGGGAAGGCTCGGACGACGCATTCGTGGCCCGGCTCGAGACCCACGCCCGCCGCGGCTGGCC
>VGYV01000831.1 GCA_016872855.1 Planctomycetota bacterium | reverse complement strand
CAGCCCGCGGCGCATGCCGAAGGAGAAGCTCTGGGCCTTCTACCAACTGTGCCAGCGGCACAGGTGCGTGCTCGACGTGCTCTACAATGCGCCCAAGGCATCGGGCGAGGGCGACGCGCTGGAGCTCGACTGGGGCGATTACGACGCGGCGTTCGGGCCGCTCCTCGACGGGAGCGCGTTCAGTGCGAAGCACGGCTACCGCGGGCCGGGCGAGGGAGTCCCCGTGAAGCGCCTCTACCTCCCCTTCGAGACCAGCGGCGGCCACGCCTGGCCCCTGCCCGCCGCCGGGATGGAGACCGAGCCCTACGAGCGCGCCGTGAAGAAGGCGCTCCGCGAGTTCGAGCGGCACTTCCTCGAAAAAGGCTGGACCCGCACGAGGCTGATGATGTTCTACAACCGCTACGACGAATCGGGGCGCGTGAAGGAGATTTCGTACTTCGCCAAGCTCCTCCGCGAGGCGGGGCTCAAGGAGCCGCGCCGCTTCCTCTATCGTGTTGACGGCGGCCCGACCAGTGTGGTGCGGGGCGTGGGACTCGAAAACGTCGGCGTCTGGTGCGTCAACGGAAACGTCCGCTATACCCACATCGAGGAGCAGCGCGAGATCGTGCGCCACGGCGGGGAAATCTGGGTTTATTCGAGCAACAGCGCCCGCGAGCCCTGCATCGCCGCCCCATACACCGACACCGAGGCGTTGGCCCTGCGGACCTGGGGCTGGATTCCCTGGAAGTACCGCGACAGCGTGACCACCATGTGCGAGTGGGGCACGTTCTATCACGGCGACGGCAAGCGCTGGCGCGACCCCAGCCTCGCCGCCGCACTCGGCGGCAAGCAGGTGCTCAACGGCGATGCGCTCCTGATCTATCCAGGAGAGTTCGTCGGCCTCGACGGCCCGGTGCCCTGCATCCGCCTGAAGGCGCTCCGACGCGGGAGCCAGGACTACGAATACATGCGGCTCCTGGCCCAGAAGGCGGGCGACCCGAAGGCGGTTGATGAGGTCGTCAATGGCGTCCTCTTCCGTGCCATGCACGAGGCCCTCAAGCCCGGGCAGGACTACTGGAAGGACCGCCCGCGCGACAGCCGCTCCCACGACCCCGAGCAGTGGGACGCCGCCCGCCGCGCCCTGGCCGAGAGGATAGTCAGGTTGCGGTGAAGCCGCGCCGGCCTGCCCCCAGTGCGGGAAGGCGATGACGCGGCGCAGGGCCAGAAGCGGAAGGAACGCGGGGAGAGAGTTCTGGGGCTGCACGGGCTACCCGGAGTGCAAAGGCGTGAGGGAGATTGAGATGACGGGATCGAGAGAATCGAGATAATCGAACGACTCGATTCCCTCGATTCCCTCGATTCATTCGATTCATTCGAAAGGAGCCCCAGGTGGAGATAAGGGCGACGGCCTTTCTGATCGCTCTCGTGGCGGCCCTTTCGCCAACACTCGCCGGCGAGGCGTCGTTCTCCGCCAAGCCAACTGTGGCTTTGGCGGGCGACAAGATGAAGATCGCCTTCGCGGCCTCGGCGCCGACCGATGTGGAGGTGGCCATCCTGGACGCCCAGGGACGAATCGTGCGCCACCTTGCGGCCGGCGCGCTCGGCGGGCCGCAGCCGCCCCCAAAGCCCCTGAAGCCCGGCCTTGAGCAGGCCATCGAGTGGGACGGCAAGGACAACGCGGGCAAGCCCGCGGCCGGCGGGCCGTTCAAGGCGCGCGTAAGGCTCGGGATGAAGCCGGAGTTCGACTCCTTCCTGCTCTACGACCCCGATGCCTCGCCGGAGTCCACAAGCCTGGCCGTCGGCCCTAAGGGCGAAATCTACGCCTTCTACCACGACCCCACGGCGAACGGGAACCAGGGCGGGGTGAAGGTGAAGGTGCTCGACCGCCAGGGGAGGCACATCCGCCAAATTGTCCCCTTCCCAGCCGACCTGCCCTACGAGCGGGTGAAGGCCACGGGCGCGTTCCAGGACGCCGATGGCGCCCTCGTGCCCCACTGCCACAACTGGCACTCGCTGAGCTTCTACCCCGACACAGTGGCGGCGCGCGGGCGGAGCATGTCGGACTTCAGCCAGCCCGTGGTTGACCCCAACGGGCGGCTCTACTGGATCATCTTCGGCGGGCGGCTGTGCGCGATTGATGCCGACGGCGGCATCCCGTACGACACGTTCCTCGGCCCGCCGATGTTCCCCGACTCTCCTTGCCCGATGGGCATGCCGGCCCTCGCCTTGAGCGGCGACGGCAAGCACCTCTACGCCGCGGGCATCGTGGCCTCCGCCGACCAGTGGGGCATCAAGTCCGCTCCCATCCCCTGCGTCTTCCGCATCTCGCTCGCCACGCGCGAGGCCGAGGTCTTCGCCGGCAAGCGCGACCAATCGGGCAAGGAGGGCCTCCTCTTCGCACGGCCACGCGGCGTGGCCGTGGCACAAGGGCTCCTCTATGCGGCCGACCCCGCCGCCGGCCGCATCGCCGTAATCAGGGAATCCGACCGCTCGCTCGCCGGCGAGATGAAACTCACGCTCCCACACATCGTCCAGGTTCACCCGAAGACCGAGGCAGTTTACGTCGTCAGCTACGTGCCTGAGGAGACTCCGAGCAAGGACGGCAAGTGCCGGATCAAGGACGCCAACCTGCTGAAGTTCGCCAGCTACAAGGAGGCGAAGCCGCTCTACCAGATGGCCCTGCCGCGCACGGGCCTCAGCCCCAACGACGGCACGCACCGCATCGTCCTCGATCCCACGGCCGAGCCGCCGCTCCTCTGGGCGCCGGGCCTCCCCTACGCCCGCACCGGCCGCCGCATCGCCTGCTACCGCGACACGGGGGCCGCCTTCGAGCCAGTGCCGCTGCCTGAGCCGAAGGCGCCCTGGGGCGACGGCCCACGCGACCTGCTCCTCGACCGCGCCCGCGGCGAGCTCTACGTCAAGACCCAGGGCGAGCTCTGGCATCAGCTCGACGAACGCTCCTGCGCCTTCATCCGAAAGGTGAAGTTCCCCCAAAACTTCGGCGGCCCCTACATGGGCTCGTCGGGCGCACAGCTCGGCCTCGATTCCGCCGGCAACTACATCACCCACTGCTGGGGCGACAAGGCCGGCTTGATGCGCTGGACCCGCGACCTCAAGCCCTTCCCCTGGGAGGGGCGCGACTCCCACCGCTCCGACTGGGGCGGCATGATGACCTTCCAGCTCAACTACATGGCCATCCGAAACGACGAAATCCACGTCATCAAGCCCGTGGACGGCCCACACCACCTCGACGTCTACGACATGGGCCTCAACCAGAAGCGCCGCGTCGTCTGGAACGTCCGAAGGGGCAGTTGCCCCCGCCTCGACGCCCAGGGCAACATCTACATCACCGTCCCCATCCGCCCCCTCGACCGCGACTTCCCGGAGTTCTTCGAC
>VGYV01000830.1 GCA_016872855.1 Planctomycetota bacterium | reverse complement strand
CGAACGTGAGGCCCGTTGCTGTCGGTGCGACCGCTACCGACATGGCACACACTCCTCTGCCGCCCGAGGCTGGCCCGTGGCGTCTGCCGCTGGCGCGGTCACGGTCTCCTCTCGCGCGTCGAAGTAGCGGCAGGTGTTGTTGTCGAACCGCGTCTCCATCTCGCGGATCGAGCACCAGTTCTCTTCGCCGTCGAAGTACTCGCACTCGTCGCAGATGCCGTCCGGGACGTCGCCCTGCGCCCCGAGCCGGGCCGCGATGCTGTCCGGCGCCGGCTTGTTCTTGTCCTGGGGGATGCCGAGCACATCGCGCGCGTACTCGGGCGTGATGACGCCGGCCATGACGAGGTCCACGATGGGTTTTACAGCCTTCTCGTCGGTGAGGTCGATCTCCTTGCGCTCGGTCTCGGTCTGCTTCGCCTCGACCTCGGGGTCGAGCTGCATCCGCACCTGGAGGCTCTTCTTCGAGATCAGCCGGCGGTCGTAGAGGTCGACCAGGAGCTTGCGGTAGTCGGCGTCGTCGCTGAGGTCGAGGTCGTTGAACAGGACCTCGATGGTCTTCTCCCCATAGCCCTTGATCTCCTGCCAGTCGTCGAGGACCCAGCGCAGAATCCGCCGGGCCGCGCCCTTGATCTCGCCGAGCATGATGATCATCTTCTGCATCGAGACAGAGGCCGTGGCGAAGTTCGGCCCGTCGCCCGTGACGATGCTGCGGGCCAGCCCCAGGGCGACGATGATGTCCTCCTTGATCTCCTTGACCTTGTCCTCGGTCTTGAGCACCTCGCCGTCGGTGCCGTAGGTCTTCGCGTCGCAGTAGAAGGGGACCACGAGGCCGGCCTTGAGGTCCATCTTGTTGACCATGTCGCGGACCTTATCGAGCATCCCCTGGTCGGGCATGACGAGCTTCGAGCCGAACTGCCCCCCGACCTGGATGAAGCGGAGCGGCGTGGTCCAGCGCTTGGCGATGGCGGACTCGCTCTTGCGGTAGTCGCGCAGCAGGGCGATGGCGTGGAAGGCGGGGAGCACCATCGAGTTCCCACGCGGGGAGAAGCTCGGCGCGTCCCACTTGAGGTGCAGAAGCTGCTCCAAGGGCAGAGTGATCCCCTCGCCGATGGCGCCCTCCTCGGGGAACTGCTTGGCCTCGGTCAGCTCCCCCTGGACGACCTTGAGCTTGACCGACACGGGGTTGATGCACTGGACGGCGGCGACGTCGTCGCCCTTCTCGGTGTAGGTCTTGTAGCCGACGCAGTCGCCCTTCACGACGAGCTGGAGGATCATGTCGCGGACGAAGGCGTCCAGGCCCACGCGCTCGGCGAACTCGACGGCCTCCGCCTCGACCTCGTCGTCCTCGCAGTTGAGGCCCACCTCGTCGCCGATGGCGAAGGTGCGCCAGGCGTTGACGGCGTTCTTGACGATGGGTTCCTCGGTGTAGTACTCCCAGGCGAGCTTGGCGCGCTCCTCCCACGCCTCCGGCACCGCCTCTTCCACGTTGAGCTTGCGGAAGACGCCGGCGTCGAGCGCCGCGGCCGCCGCCATCTGGTCCGGCGCCACGGCGACCGCCGAGAGCTTGCCGTCGTTGTCCTGGCCGATGACCTGCACGTTCGTCTCCTGGGGCCGCCGTCAGAGGGCATTGCGCAAAGCGAGGGGGAGAAGGGTCCTCACCAGGTCGAGCGCCTCGGCGACCGGCACCTCGTGGGCGCGTCCCTCGAGACAGGCCTGGCGCACGGCGGCGACCGCCTCGTCGCCCAGGGCCGCGACCTCGTCCGCATCCACGTCGGGCCCCCGCCAGGCCTCCTCGAGGGGGGCCGACGGGTCTGGGTCCACGAGGCCCGCCCGTTCGGCCTTCTCGAGGAGGCCCCGCACCTGGCTCACCACTGTCTCGCGCGCAGCGGTCATCCGTCACACTCCTTCACGCCAGCTCGTCGCGGAACTGCCGGAGGGTCTCGGCGCTGACCTCGACCCTGGTCACCAGCTCGACCGCCTCGCCGCGCTCGGCGGCTTCGAGCAGCCTGTCGAGCTCCTCGCGCGGCACGGGCGGCTTGAGCGGCGGCCGCTGGGCCGAGCCGCCGAAGACCAGCTTGCTGATCAGCAGGATCAGGAGCCGGCCGATCAGTTCCTCGGTCAGGATGGGGCAGTCGTCAAGGTTCCTGGGGAACTTCACTTCGTCACCTCCTTCGCCAGTGCGGCGAGTTCCACGGCGCAGCGGGTGACCACCGCGGCATTCACAACGAGCCGCTCGCGCCGGCCCGGAGCGTCCAGGGCCGCGTCGCCCTCGGCCCGGGCGGCGGCCAGGTCCTCGTAGGCGCGCCGCTGCGCCTCGAAGTAGGCGTCGTAGAGGCTGCGGGCCCTGGCCATCTGGTCCTCGGTCGCATGGCCCTTCTGGTAGGCCCTCCCGACGATCAGGTAGGACTTGCGGGCCGTGGACTCCTCGACGCTGTAGGCGTCCTCGGCCCTGTCGAGCGGCGTGCCGCAGCCCGCGAGGGCGGCCAAGGCGCACAGAGCGACCGCCGCGACCCGCGACCGCCTGGCGCCTGCGAGCATCTCTTCCGGATTCCTCGTCATCGTTCGCCTTCCTTTCTGCGGTTGGGTTCCGCCACGTGTCCTGGGACGACGCCGGCCAGAGGAGCCGGCGGGATGAGGACTCCCGCCTTCACTCCCCCTCCTTGCCGCCGTTCCCCCCGTTGTTGAGCCGCGCCTTGTCGACCGCGGCCTCGGTGACCTGGTAGCCGATGACGTTCAGCACCAGGGTCGCCGCGCCGACGATCACCTGCACCGCGGCGTCCGTCCCCGCCGGGGCCACCACGCCCAGAGTCACGAGCACCGACACCACGAGCCCCGCCGCGGCCAGCAGGAATCGCCGGCTCGCCCAGCGGGACACTCGCTTGGCTTCCTCTGCCATCGCAGGCTCTCCTTTCTGTGGCTCACACGAAGATCGGGTCCGTCATCACCGGCGTGACGTTCGGAACGATGATCTCGATGTCCTCGCAGCGCTCCCGCTCGCGGGCGAGCATCGCGCACCGCACGGCGTCCACGATGTGGTCGTTGCCCTTCGAGTAGACGACGCTGTTGTTGCTCGCGTACGTGTAGGTGTGGGATGCGAACTGGTCCGCAATCTCCCGGTCGCTGTCGGGCAGGAGCAGCTCGCGGCGCTGGAAGGCGCGGTTGATCAGGCTGGTCATGTGCTCCTTCGTGCGCTTCTTGAGCAGGCGCCCGTCCCTCTCGGCGACGGTGACCATGCCGCCGAAGTCGTAGCCGTGGAGCTTCTGCCCGAGCTCGAGGGAGCGGAACTTGTCGAGCGTGGTCAGCTCCTGGACGACCGCCATGCCGTTCCCCCCGTTGTCCACGCCGATGCCCATGGGGCAGTAGTACCGTTCCAGGAT
>VGYV01000829.1 GCA_016872855.1 Planctomycetota bacterium | reverse complement strand
TTCGATTGGGGCCAGTGGCACCAGGTCGTCTGGACCTGGCGGTCCGTCCACCATTTCATCTACATAGACGGCAAGCTGCGGGGGACGAGTCTCCAGGTGAGCCGCATGCAGCCGATGGCGAGCGCGGAGGCCATCTTCCGCGTCCTCCTCGGCAAGGCCGAGCTGAGCGACCTGCGGCTCTACAAGCGTGCCCTCGACCCACCCGACGCCCTCGCCCTCTCCTCCGCCCGACCCGACCAACACCTCCCCACCTTCCCCCCGCTTCGCGTCTGGGCCGATTGGGGGCCGGCTACAGGCAGAGCCGTCGTCTATGTGGATGCCTTTCCATCGCCAAGAGCGACGGTGCAGATGGCCTGTTTGCAGGCAGGAGGAGGGATGGTGGTAAGGTGGGGCGTAGACGAATTCCCCAGCGGACTGAACGAGTCGTCCACGGATCTGGAAGGAGTGCATAGATGTATTCGACCGGGCACCTATCACTTCGAGGCCGTGGCGCTCGACGACAATGGCAAGGAGGTGGCGAGGGCGAAGTCGGCAGATTGGACTTGTCCCGAGATGAAGCAGCCCTGGCTCGGGAGCGAAGTGGGGCTCCCCGCCAAGCCGACTATTCTGCCGCCCTACACGCCTGTCCAGGTCAAGGGCGAGTCCCTGGGGACTCTCCTCCGCGAACACACGCTTGACAGGATGGGTTTCTTCAGGAGCATCGTGTCCGCTGGTGGCGAACTCCTGGCTGGGCCTGTGCGACTGGATGTGGTCTGCAATGGGAAGCGACTTGCCTTCCCCGGCGGGCAAGGACTCGGCGGTATCAGTAGCGACGGCGTCCAGACCGATTGGTCAGCGACCACCCTCTCACCCGAGGGCCATGAACTGCACGTGGGGGGGCAAATGGAATACGATGGCGCGTCGTCGTTCGTTGTTGTCATGAAGCCGAAGAAGGAACTGAGAGTCGACCGCGTGGAACTGGTCATTCCCTTCCGTCCCGAGGTGATGCAGCACTTCCATTGCGTGGCGTCGGGGTTCATCAATCGGTTCATGGCGGTGGAGAAGGATAAGGAGGGGCGGTATCGGGCGCGGAACATCTGCTGGGATACGTATAGCCCCAAGGAGCCGAAGCGGCGAGAGGGGGTGATCTACGATGCGAACGACGTGCACCACATGGCCGATGTGGACCGCTTCCGCTTCGTGCCATTCGTCCACGTGGGGAACAACCAGCGCGGCCTGGCTTGGTTTACGGAGAACGACGAGTTCTGGGTACACGATCCGGGCAAAGTGCCGCCAATGGAACTTCTGGCGACAGACACGGAAAGGGCATTAAGGCTGAGCGTCATCGCCAAGCCTACGACGCTCACGCAAGCCGACCTGGTCCGGTTCTCTTTCTTCCTCCTCGCCAACCCCTTCAAGCCGATGCCGAAGGACTGGCGGTCGTGGGTCGTGGGCGACTACCGCAAGGACACGGAGTTCGCCAAGAAAGCTCCCTATCGCTTCTGGTGGCACTGGAACGAGTACGCCAAGAGCTTCGTGCCCTATCCAGGCGGCGTGCAGGGCAAGACCTATCAGGACTGGGTGGGGAAGTTCAAGGGCGACGACCTGATTCACTGTCCCTTCATCAACTTCGGCGTGCCGGCCGACAGCGGGCTCTACGGCCCGCCCTTCTTCGACGAGATGGCCATCCTGCCCTACTCGTGGAAGCTCCACAACAGCCGCCCGCACCAGGACTACGTGGCCTACTGGCTCGACAAGTGCGCGAAGGAGATCGGCATCAAGGGCGTCTACGTGGACGAGCCTTACTGCGAGCCGTACTCGTATAACGTCCTGGCGAGCAACGCGCCCTACATTCGCCCCGACGGCACGCGCGCGGTCGGCTATCGCTGGCTGGAGGCCCGCGACTACTTCCGCCGCATCAAGCAGACCTTTCACGACCTCGGCCTCCCCTACTCGCTGTGGGTCCACACCACCAACTACAAGGTGTCGCCCGCCCTGACCTTCGTGGACATTTCGATGGACGGCGAGCATCCGATGATCTGGGTGCCGTCGTTCCAGGACTGCCACGTCTTCTACAACGCCGAGCGGTCGCGGGGCTACATCAGCGGGATACCATTCGGGTGGGTCGGCACGCAGATGTTCCACGGGAACACGGAGCCGAAGGCGTTCCCTGGCCTCTGGGTGAAGTCGCGGACGTATCTCGCGGTCACGCTCCCCAACCAGGTTCTGCCGCAGACGTGCGGCATCCCGGCCGAGCTTGACCGCATCCACAATCTCTGGCACTGGTTCGGCATTGGCGACGAGGCGATTGAGGAGGTCACAGAGCCATTCGGCGGCGTGGCGAACCGCAAGAAGAGCCAGGCCCTCCTCTACGCCACGGCGCCCTGGAAAGGCTCGCGGATCGAGCTTCCCGACGGCTTCAAGGGCCTCGACCTCGGCAAGCCGCACACCCACGCCTGGAACGCCGAGACCGGTGCGTCGCTGGTCGTGGACGGCAAGACGCTCGTTGACCTGGCGATGCCCAACGACGTGGCGGTCATCTTCGCCCGCGGCGCCGACAAGCCGCGGGTTTCCCGGCCCGAGGGCGTGCTGATGGGCGCGTCGTTTGACAATGGCCTCGAGCCAGATTTCGGCGGCGGAATGGTCCCCGCGGCCGGCGCAGGCGACGTGTCAGGCAAGGCCCTGGCCGTGAGCTTCGACAAGCCGGCGGTCGGCTACCCCATCGTGCCGTCGTGGGTCCAGGGCACGGTCGAGTTCGATCTCAGGGTCGCGGCGCTGGGGAACTCTCCACTGCGGCTGCTGGCTCTGCGGCACCATCTCGACGCGACCCTGTCGTGTGCGAGGAGGGATGGGAAGCCTGGCCTTCTCCTCGTCGCCAACGAGGTTGTGCCCCAAGAGAAGCTGGCCTACCAGAGCGGGCGGCTGCCGACGGTGAAGCGCGAGGCGTTCGTGCCCGTCCCGATGGGCGAGTGGGGGCGCGTAGCCCTCGTCTGGCGGTCGGGGCAATACGACCTCTACTGGAAGGGCAAGCGGTTGGGCGGCATCAGCGCGCCTGCCGCCCCCGGGCTGCGCGATGCCGCGGCGCCGGCATTCGGCCTCCGGCTTGGGGACGGGACCATTGTGGGCGGGACGTCCCCGTCCCGCGATACGCGGCGTGAGGACACGCCGCCCACAACTCAACTTGGCGCGGCTGTGATAGACAATGTTCTTGTCTGCGACTGGGCTCTGCGGCCCGAGGACATGGCCGGTCAGAGGCCCGCTAAGCGTCCGTCGCGCCGCGAGGGCTTCGACATCCGGGCCTGGGGCGAGAAGCTCGGCGAGCTGGCCGTGGGCATTCACATGGCCGAGTTCAGGGACTGGGAGAAGGTAACGAATGTCAAGTTCACGGTCTTCGACGCCAAGGCGCC
>VGYV01000828.1 GCA_016872855.1 Planctomycetota bacterium | reverse complement strand
CGGGACCCGAAGGCGCAGTATCCGGTGGCGCGCATGTGGGGCACGATCGGCTGGATCGCGGCGGGCTGGGGCTTCTCGATGGTGTGGCTCCAGACCGGGCTGAAGCTCCAATGGCTGCCGCCGTTTGTCAAGGGGGCCGAGGTGCCCGACGTCACCCCCCGCCTCCTCGATGCGCTGCGGGCGGGGGCGCTGCTCTCGGTCGTGTTCGGGCTCTACTCGCTCACGCTGCCGCACACGCCGCCGAAGCGCAAGGGCGTGGACCCGCTGGCGTTCCGCAAGGCGTTCAAGCTCTTCCGCTTCCCGTCGTTCGTCGTCCTGATGATGGCGGGGCTGCCGCTGGTGGCGGTGCACAGCGTCTACTTCCTACAGACCCCGAAGTTCCTGCCCACGCTGGGGCTGCGGGACGCGGACATTCTGCCCGCGATGAGCACGGGGCAGTTCGCCGAGATTCTGGTGATGCTGGCGCTGGGTTGGATGCTCAAGCGGCTGGGGTTCCGGTGGGTGCTGGGCATCGGCGCGTTCGCGTATGCCCTGCGGTTCGCCATCTTCAGCGCCACGTGGCTGCCGCTCGGCGTGATCGTGGCCAGCCAGGCCCTCCACGGCGTCTGCTTCGCCTGCTTCATTGCCGGGGCGTTCATCTACGTGGACCACCTGGCGGACAAGGACATTCGGGCCTCGGCCCAGACCCTGCTGGGGATCGTGCTGGGCATCGCGCCGGTGGTCGGCGGCATGCTCAGCGGCAAGCTGGCCAGCCTCTGCACGGCGCCAGGCGGGAGGCTCGACTTCGCGCTCTACTGGCCCACCGTGTCCTTCATCGCGTTTGCCGCGGCCCTCTACCTCGTCGCGTTCTTCCGCGACCAATCGCCCGACGCGCCCAAGGAGGAGCAGCCTGCCTCGTGAGGAGCCGCTTGATGAGAACGACGGCGGTCCTGTGGACCCTCCTCGTCAGCCTTGCTTTCGGCGAAACGGCGACTCTCAACCGCCCGTACGGCGTGGCGTTCGACGCCGCGGGCAATCTGCTCGTCACGTGCCGGGGCAGCAACTCGGTGGTCGTGATGTCGCGGGCGGCCGAGAAGCTGCGCGAGTTCGGCGGCGACCGCCTCGCCAACCCCGGCGGCCTCTGCGTGCTAACCGACGGCCGCGTCGTGGTGGCCAACACGGGCAAGAACGAGCTGACGATCTTCGATGCGAAGGGCGAGCTCGTGCGAGCCGTCGGTGGCCTCGCGGCGCCCGAGGACGTCGCGGCCGGGCCGAACGGCCGCGTGTACGTGGCGGACACGGGGAACTCGCGTATCGCGGTCCTCGACGAGAAGCTTGAGGCTGTGGCGTTCGGCATCGGCGAGGTGGGCGTGCCGGCCGTGAAGCTCACGGCGCCCGCCGGCGTCGCTACGGCGCACGGCATGCTCGCCGTGGCCGACACGGGGAGCCACCGCATCCTGCTCCTGCCGCTGCTCGGCGAGCCGAAGCCCGTTGCCAAGCCAACCATCATCTCGACCGAAGGCGCCGCGCCTCGCTCTCTCGCCTTCGGCCACGGCGGCCGCCTCTATGCGGTCTGCGGCCAGGAGGTGCGCGGCCTCGACCATCGCGGCAGGCAATTCGGCTCCTTCGACGCGGGGCTCATCCGCGTGACGGTCAGCGTGGTCTTCAAGCCCGGCGGTATCGCGCTCGACGCCGAGGGCAACGTCGCGGTTGTGGACCAGCACACGGCACGCGTCTTTGTCACCAACTCCCAGCTCGTCACGCCCGCCCCCGAGGTGCGGCTCGACCCCCGCGACCCCACGACCGCGGTCATCGAGTGGCAAAGCCCGTCGCCTCAGCCCACGCTTATGGACTACGGGACGACCGACGACTACGGCCTCCAGTTCAGCGACCCCAAGCTCACCACGCGCCACCGCGCCGTGCTGCGGGGCCTCGAGCCATCCGCCTGCTACTGCTACCGCCTCCGCAGGCCCTTCGAGATGATCCCTGAAACCTCGACGCCCGTGCCCGGCTTCTCGCTCCGCCACCAGAAGAAGCGCCACCGGCAGCTCTTCGAGGGCAACGTGTCGCGCAACTACACCTTCGCCACCCTCAACGCCCCGGGCAAGACCGACTGGGCCTCGCTTCCATCTATCGTCCTGGTCTACAAGAACGTGAAGTTCCCCGCGGGCAAAGACGGCAAGCAGCCGCCGAACCGCGTGATTGACGACGCGGACATCGCCACGCTCAAGAGCGAGATGGAGACGTATCGCGTCTGGGCCTGGCGCCACAGCGGCTGCAAGCTCAACCTCGATTTCGCTTACGTGACTGTGGACGCCGAGCGCGACCACGCGGCCCTGGGCGACAGATCGCGCACCGTGCTCGACGACGCGCTCAAGGGCGTCGCTGCGCAGGGCAAGGACCTCCACGCCTTCTGGAACGTGCTGGTCGCAGCCACGCACGGCTGGTACGCGCACTACCTCGATGGCACGGTGGCCGGCACGGACTATGAGCTGGGCGCCTGCTTCTGCGGCTTCGGCCACGGCACCAAGCCCGGCTGGTGGTGGTTCCCAGTCCACGAGCACGGCCACCTCATCCACTCGATCTTCATGAACAGCGAGATCGCGACCTTTGCCTTCCCCGACGCGCCCTGGACCATGCCGGGGCAGTTCGGCGAGGACTTCAGCTTCATGGCCGCCAACTACCGCCGCCAGCCGCCCCGCTCCTGGCTCACGCTCCGCACGAGCGTCATCCAGACGAGTGCCGACGCCAATAGCAATGGCGTGCCCGACGACGACCCCCGCGTGCCCCTCGACGAGAGGCGCTTCGGCTGGACCCCCACGATGGGCGGCAACTGCCTCAAGCGCCTCATGGCGGGCGTCCGCACGCCCGGCCATCCGGGCGGCACCGACACCGACCTCGAGGGCAAGGTCCACAAGCTCAACGAAGGCGAGCTTCACTGGATTCGCCGCCGCATCCCCAAGGGCAGGATCACCCTCGACGGCACGCTGGCGAAGGGCGAGTGGCAGGAGCTATATTCGCTGCCCAACCTCACGACGCCCAAGGCCCAACGCGACCTGAAAGCCAGGCTCTTCATCGCGTGGGACGCCGGACACTACTACTTCGCCATCCAGAGCAACCGACGGGTCATCGCCGGCTTCGACCTCGACGGCGCGAACGACGGCTGGTTCCACGGCCGCGACAACCTGCGCTTCTCTGTCCGCCCACCCACGGGCGGACGCAAGCTCGAGGCCAGCGGCGCCATCTGGGACTTCCTGGGCAACAAGATCAACCTCCACAACGGCCAGCACTGGTACCGCGAAGCCTACAAGCCGGGCGACATTCAGGCGGCGGCGGGACAGCAGGACGGCTGGCACGTGCTCGAGTGCGCCGTGCCGGCGCGGCCCGACATCGGCATCGCCCCCGGCC
>VGYV01000827.1 GCA_016872855.1 Planctomycetota bacterium | reverse complement strand
CCTCTTCGCACTTGGCACCGGCCTGTGGGCGAAGGACGAAATCCTCCCAGGCAAGAAGTCCAAGGAGCGCGACCCGCGCTCCGAGGACAACCCGATGTACGACGTCGCAGGCGACATGGACCACGCGGCTCGCCGCCTCGGCGAGACCAAGACCGACGACACGACGCAAGGGATTCACGACACGATCATCCAGAAGCTCGACAAGCTCATCGAGCAGGCCCAGAAGGACTCCGAGAAGCAGCCCCAGGGCGGCAAGGGGGACTCCCAACGCCCCAAGCCCGAGCCCAAGCCCCAGCCCAAGCCCAGCCCCGAGGAGCAGCAGAAGGACGCCGAACGCCAAAAGCAGGAGAAGAAGCCCACCCCCGCCGAAGAGAAAAAGAAGTCCGAGCGCCCCGGCATCGGCAAGCCCGGCGCCGGCGACCCCACAGGCGAAATCCACACCGATGCCGAGGAGTGGGGCAACCTGCCCCCCGCCATCCGCGACCAGCTCCTACAGTCCCAGGGCGAGGGCTTCCCCCTCAAGTACCGCGAGCTCCTTCGCCGCTACTACCTGGACCTCTCCAAGCCCCGCGAGTGACCCTCCCGCCCGCCGGCCGGTTCGGTTTTTCAGACAGGCAGGCAGAAAGTGCCTGCCGGCCATTCCCCTCCTGCCTCACGGCCACTCGCCATAACAAATTCGCGTTCTTATACTTAGAGCGGCCCTGGGAGACTGCACAAACACCTCCCTCCCCCTGGCACGCGAATTGCTTACTCCTCTGGCGTGAGTTGAATCCCCGCCTGCCCAGAGGCGTCTAACAGGTTAGAGGGCGGTATGAAGGAGAGCACCCCAATGACTGCCACGTGCCACGCCGACGTGCAGACGCTTCCCCCGCCCCTTGCCCTCACCGGCCCCCTTCTGCTACCGGGCCGGCCCCAGCGAATCGAGGTGCGCCGCGTCACCCTCAGCGCCGCCCAGGAGGAACAACTCCGCGTCCGCGCCTGCCTCCAGCGCCTGGCCGCGCTTCGCCGCCGCATCGAGTTGGTCGGCGCCTCAATGGCTTCCAGCGATTCGGCTCATTGGGACGAAGACTGCCTGAAGGCAGGACTCCAAACGGGTCGCTCTCCTGGTTCGGAGTCCTGCCTTTAGGCAGTCTCGGTGCCGTTCAGGGCGCCGCCGAATCGCTGAAAGCCATTTGGGTGGCCTGCCCCTCACTGCCTCACACGCACGTCGCACAGCTCCAGCTCGACCTCTTCCACCCCCCTGAACCCGTTGACCTTCGGCGCGAAGGCGATGTCGCACACCACGTCGCCCGCGGACACCGTGTCGTAGATGTCTCCCATCCGGAAGCCGACGGCTCGCAGGCTCGTCTCCCCCTGCCGCACGTAGAAGCTCACGTGCTGCCCCTGCTGCCCCATCAGTTGCGGCCGCCCCGCCACCACCACGTCGGCGCACGCCAGCACGGGTGGGCGGTTCCCCTCCCCGTAGGGCGACAGCCGCTCCAGCTCGTCCACCAGCCCCCGCGTCACCGCCGGCAGGCCCACCTCGGCGTCTATCTCCAGCACCCCACACGGCTCCCAACTGCCTAGGCACTTCATCGCTTGGGACTCGAACAGCTCCTGGAAGCGGCCGAGGCTGTCGCGGCGCACCTTGACGCCGGCCGCGGCGCGGTGGCCGCCGTAGCTCAGCAGCGCGTCCTCGCAGGCCTCGATGGCCCCGAACAGGTCGAAGTGCGGCACGGAGCGCGCCGAGCCGCGCGCCACGTCGCCGTCGAGGGACAGGAGCACGGTCGGGCGGTTGAACTCCTCGGCGATCTTGGCGGCGACGATGCCCACGACGCCCGCGTGCCAGGCCTCGTCGGCCAGCACGATGGCCCGCCGCCGCTCCCAGTCGTTCACCTCGGCCAGGCGGCGGCGCGCGTCCTCCAGGATGGCGGTCTGGATGCGCTGCCGCTCGCGGTTCTTCGCCTCCAGCTCGGCGGCGATGGCCGCCGCGCGCTCGGGCGTGCTGCTGGTGAAGAGCTCGACGCACAGGTCTGCCCGCGCCAGGCGCCCTGCGGCGTTGAGCCGCGGCCCGATGCCGAACGAGATGTCGCGCGGCGTCAGCGGCTTGTCCCCCATCCGCGCCTGGGCCAGCAGCGCCAGGATGCCGGGGTGCGTGGTCCGCCGCAGCGCGTGCAGGCCGTAGATGGCGAAAACGCGGTTCTCCCCCACAAGCGGCACCACGTCGGCCACCGTCCCAATCCCGACCAGCCCGATCGCGTCGAGGAGGAAGTTCCGGAACTCCTCGCTCACCCGCTTCCCAGGCGAAAAGCTCTGGGCCACTGCCCAGGCGAACTTGAAGGCGACGCCCACGCCCGACAGGTCGCGGAAGGGGTAGAGCCCGCCCGTCAGCTTCGGGTTCACCACGGCGCACGCCCGCGGCACCACGTGCGGCGGCTCGTGGTGGTCGGTCACGATCACGTCCATCCCCAGCTTCGCCGCCAGCTCCACCTCCGCCGCCGCGCTCACCCCGCAGTCCACCGTCACGATCAGCTTCACCCCGCCCCCCGCCGCGGCCTCCACCGCGTCCGCGTGCAGCCCGTAGCCCTCCTCCACCCGGTTCGGGATGTAGTGCGCCGGCTCGACGCCGAGCATCCGCAGGAACTGGATGAGGAGCGACGTGGCAGTCACCCCATCGGCATCGTAGTCGCCGTAGACGAGGATAGGCTCCTGGTTGGCGATGGCCCGCCGCAGGCGCCACACCGCCTTCTCGATGTCGGGCAGCAGCCCGGGGTCGTGCAGCCGGCTCAGGTCGGGCGAAAGAAAGTCCCGTGCCGCCTCCGCCGTGCCCAGGCCCCGATTGGCGAGGAGGCGCGCCACGATGGGCGACACGCCGAGCGCGGCCACCAGCCCCTCGCGCTCCCGCTCATCGCAGTCGCGCAACACCCACTGCTTTCCCGTCAGGCTAAGCTGCCGCTTCATCTTCGTACCCGAACACCTAGCACCGAACACCCTCCTGGCTTCACTCTCCCGCAATGATCTTATCCATGGCCTCCGAGATGCCTCGCAGCACCCCCTCGTCGCCCCCTGCGACCTCGGCCGTGAGCCAGCCATCGTAGCGGATGTCGGCAAGCGCCTTCCGCACCGCAGGCCAGTTCACGCTCCCCTGCCGCAACGGCATGAACTGCCGCGTCTTCAGGTCGAAGTCCTTCACGTGAATCCGCACGATGCGCCGCCCCAGCGTCCGAATCCACTGCTGCGGCCACCCGTAGATCAGGATGTTCCCCACGTCGAAGTACGCCTTGACCCAGGGACTCTTGAAGCCGTCCACGTAGGCCTTGAACTCGACCGGGCTGAGGAGGAAGCGGTTCCAGACGTTCTCGACGGCGATGACGACGCCCAGCTTCCGCGCCGTCGGGAGCATCCTGCGGATGGCGGCCCG
>VGYV01000826.1 GCA_016872855.1 Planctomycetota bacterium | reverse complement strand
TCCATTGGGCGGTCTGCATTCCGCATTCCGAATTCCGCGTTCCGCACTTCCTACAGGCGGGTCCAGGTCTTCTTGAACTCGCGCGTGCTGAGGAGGGCGACGTGGTCGGTCTGGCCGGTGAGCCGGCACAGGTCGCGGATGACGGCCTCGCATCTGGCCTGGGTGCGGCCGTGGATCATGGCGTAGACGTTGTAGGGCCACTCGGGCGTGGCGGCACGCTCGTAGCAGTGGGTGATGGCGTCGAACCGCACGGCCTCGCGGGCGAAGGCGTCGAGTGCCTCGGGCGGCACTCGCCACACGCACATGACGTTGGCCTTGATGCCGGCCCTGCGATGGGCGATGGAGGCCCCGAAGCGCCGCACCTCGCCGCGCTGGATCATCGCTGCCAGGCGGCCCAGAAGCTCCTCCACGGACATGCCCAGCCGGGCAGCCGCCTCGGCGTAGGGCTCGGGCACAAAGGGCAGGCCGTCCTGAAGCTCCCCCAGAATCAGGCGATCGAGACCGTCGAAGTCCTGTGGGCGGGGCGTCTCTGCCCCGCGAGGTGCAGCGGCGCGGGGCGCGGAGGCCCCGCCCGCGCCGAAGTCGAAGCGGACGCCGATCTTGAACTTGCGGCGGACGGGCAGGACGTTGGCCGGCAGCCCCGTGGCTTTCTCGATAGAGGCGACGGCCTCTGCCAGCGCGTCGTGCGACGGGGCTGTGAGGGTGAACCAGAGGTTGTAGGGGCACGAGCCGGCCAGCGGCACGCGCTGGTAGTTGTGCGTGACGGTGGGGAAGGCGGAGACGGCGGCGGCCACCGCCTCGAGGCGGTCCTCGGGCACGCTCATCGCCACGAGCGCGCCCACGCGCCCCACCTTCTCGGGGTCGAGGACCGGCCCGATGCGGCGAATCAGCCCCTCGCGGTGGAGCCTGGCGACGCGCTGGAGCGCGTCACCGTCGGCCAGACCCAACTCCCCGCCGATCGCGGCGAATGGCCGGGGGACGAGGGGGAACGAGCCTTGAAGGCGGTCAAGGAGTTTTCGGTCTGTCTCGTGCATCGGCCTCTCGGGCCAGGGTGGCCTTGGCTCTTGCCGCGAGCTCCTCTCCGGGCCAACCCGCGAGCAGAGCGGCGAGGGTCTTCATGTCGAGGTAGTGGACCCAGCCCGAATGGGTCTGCTCCTCGCGGAAGCGCGGGGCGGCGAGCAGTTCGATGAGGGCAGGCTCGAGGCCCTTCCCCGGCCCGCCCGCTTCCGCAAGGACGGCCTGGTACTCCGCGGGGGCGCGCCGACGGAGCGCCACGAGGAGGAGTTGCTTGGCCGAGTCAGGGGGAAGCCTGGGGTTCTTCCGCAGGGCATCGAGGGCCAGGTGGCCGGTCTCGTCCGCCGGGTCCGCGCCCAGGTTGTTGAAGAAGTTGCCGAACCGGTTGGCATAGAGCGCGCTGTGAATCAGCCAGCTCCGAAAGGCGGTGCTGGCCCGGCTCGTGTTGTCACACCACCCTTTCTCTACCCGCTTCTTCAACTCCTCGTCAATCTGGTCCTGGGTGGGCTGCCGGTCGGGGGCGAGGCCCTCCAGCTTGGTCTCCTGGCGGAGGGAGAAGTTGGCCTCGAAGCAGCGCCATCGCGCGCGGCCCGTCAAGGTGAGAGCGACCGGGAGGTCGGTCCGCGCGTCCTCGGGGAGCGCCACGGAGAACAGCAGCGTGCGGCTTGCGAGCGGGGCAATGGTCAGTGTCTCGGCCTTTGCCTCCTTCGGCTTCACGGCCCACGCACTCTCGTGCTTGGCCTCGGGGAGCCGCTGAGCCATCTCGACCGCTATCGGGCCGGGGAAGCCACCCTCGGGCGGGCCCGGGGACCAATAATAGACCGCGCCGAGCAAGGGCGGCAGCGGCTGGCTGAGGACGACGGGGCACTCCACGAGGCTTGTGATGTCGAGCCGCAGCTCAAGGCGCCGCCCCTCCGCGTGCAGCTTCGCCGTGGCCAACCAGCGGAAGGGCGGCACCGACGTGCCCAGGCGGGCCGCTGTGAACTGCCGCAGTTCCCGCCACTCCCCCTTCTTGCGGTCCCACGTGTGGCACTGGAGCGGGTTCCCAACGAACTGGCACAGCTCGGGCTTCCCGTCGCCGTCGAGGTCCTCCAGCCAGGTGCGGTGGTGGTAGTCAATGGGATACGACGAAAAGCAACTGTAGGCCACCTCAAGCTCCTTGGGGCGCCCGTCCCTCAAGCCGACCAGGATAAGAGACGTCGTCGTGGTCTTGTCGGCGCACCACGAGGAGGTGAAGCCGAGGACACACCCGAGGGCTGGGAACAGGGTGGGATGCTCCAGGCATTGAGTGGGCAGTTCCTCCTCTCGGTTGCGGACCTTCCGCTCGTAGAGCCTGCGCCCGGCAGGGTCGAAGACCGCGATGCTCGCAACGCGGGGCGCGCCCCTCAGGTCCTTCGGGTTCCCCTCGACCGCATAGAGGACGGCATAGGTCGGCTCGCCATCGGCCCGCCACTCGATGGCCTCCGCCTTCGGGTGCTCCTGGACATACCGGTCCTTGTCGGTGGCGGCCGCGCAATGGCCAAGCAAGGCCAGCGCCAGGCAGCCAGTCGAGAGCACGCGCATGCGGCGTCCCGGGTGCAGGATTCGGCAGGAAAAGGCGAAGGCTTGGTCCGCTCTCATCGCGTCGTCCGCAGGAGCCGCACGCCGAAGGGGTGCAGCTCGATGGCCTCGGTGACGATGGCCCGCGCGAAAAGGTCCTCGCAGGCATCCTGGAGGTGGACGACCTGCTTGTGGGGTGTGAGGTTGGTGACGACGAGGATGCGGCCGCGGTCGCCCTGGCGCGCGGCCACCTCGACGCCCTTCGGGAGGTCCGGCACCATGCGCAGGCGTAACCCCTCCACGATCCCGCGCAGGAAGTGGCGGAAGAAGCGCTCCTCGGGCACCGTGCCCACGTACCAGGCCCGGCCCTTGCCGTGGTTGTGGACGGAGATGGCTGGGACGCCCTCATAGAAGTCGCGCATGTAGCGGGCGACCTGTTTCGCGCCCTCGAGGCGCAACAGGTCGCACCAGAGGCTCACCTTGAACCGCGCGCCGTCGGCCAGAGCGACGACGTTCGTCCCGCCTTGGCCAATGGCGTCGTAGTCCTCGACGGCGATGCCGAGCGTGCGTGCGAGCGGCCCTGGGAGCGTTTCCTCGCGGGCGCAGTTGTTCCCGTCCTTCACCCCCGTGCGGGCGCTGGCGACCAGGTGGCCGCCCTCGGCCACGTAGCGGTCGAGCCGCGCCGCTAGCGCGTCGTCCAGCAGGTACAGCGGCGGGGCGATGACCAGCTTGTAGGGGCTGAGGTCGGCCTCCGTGCTCACCACGTCGGCCCCCACCCCCAGGCGGTGCAGGGCCTGATGGTAGCGTTCGAGCCACAGGCCGAGGCTGAAGCCGGGCACCTGGGGCTGAATA
>VGYV01000825.1 GCA_016872855.1 Planctomycetota bacterium | reverse complement strand
GCGAGTGCCGGGCATCTTCACGGACGAGCCGCAGCTCTTCAGCCGCACCACGGGCCTCCCCTGGTACGACGGCATTCCCGCCGCCTACCAGAAGCTCTGCGGCCGCGACTTCTGGGCCGACCTGCCGTTCCTCTTCTTCGACGGCCCCGACGCACGCCGCATCCGCCTCCTCATCTACCGCACCATCCTGGGCCTCTTCTGCGAGCACTACTCGAAGCCCATCTACGAGTGGTGCGAGAAGCACGGCATCGAGCACACGGGCCACTACAACGCCGAGGACAGCTTCGCCGGCCAGCTCACCAACCACTGCGGCGGCATCACCGCCCACTACCGCTACCAGCAGCTCCCAGGCATTGACCACCTGTGCCGCCAGACCGACCCCCTCCTCTTCACCGTCAAGCAGACCAGCTCCGCCGCCCGACAGCTCGGCCGCCGAGGCGTCCTCACCGAAATCTTCGGCGTCTCACACCACACCAACACCTTCGAGGACTTCAAGTGGCTGGGCGACTACGATCTGGTGCTGGGCGCGACCTTCTTCGTGCCGCACCTGACTTGGTACTCGATGCGCGGCAAGCGCAAGCGCGACTACCCGCCCAACTGGAATTACCAGCAGACCTATTGGGAGCACCTGAAGCCGCTCAACGACTACTTCACCCGCGTGGCCGCCGTGCTCACAGCGGGCAAGCCCGAGTGCGAGGTGCTGTTCCTGCACTCGATTGACGACGCCTCAGCCGCCCTCCGCCGCTCCGTCATCACCGGCAAGCGGGCGGTCCCGAAAGGCGTGCCCCAGGCCGACATGAGCCGCGTGAACGAACTCGACCGCATCCTTCGCAGCCAGCTCGAGGCGGCGCTCAACGCCGGCTACGACGCCGACCTGGGCGATGAGGGCTACCTGGAGGACCTCGGCTCGGTGAAGGGCAAGCGTTTCGTCGTGGGCCAGATGAGCTACTCGGTGGTCGTGGCCCCCGAGGCCCAGAGCTGGCGGCCCGGCACCCACAGGCTCCTCAAGCGGTTCGCCGCAGCCGGCGGCAAGGTCATCCTCACGGGCAAGCTGCCCACGGAGCTGGACTGCCAGCCCGCCGCCGCGGCGTGGCAGGAACTGGCCGCGACGAAGGGCGTGCTCTGCATCGCCGCAAGCCCACGCGAGCTTCAGGACGCCCTCGACAAGACGGTTCGCCAGAGCTATCGCCTCCGCTCGAACATGGGCCGCCCCGTGCCCCACACCTACGTGCAGCACCGCAAGGACGGCGCGCAGGACTTCTACTTCGTCGTCAACTCGAGCCGGGAGTCGCGTCAGACCTATCGCCTCACCCTCTTCGGCGCGGCCAAGAAGCAGGTGGCCCTCTGGAACCCGCTCCACGGCACGTGCGAGAAGCTCGAAGGCCAGGCCGTCGGCAAGGACCTCGTGGTCGAACTCACCCTCCAGCCCGTCGGCTCCGCCATCGTGGCCGTGGGCAAGGGCGTGGCCGATGGAGCAAAGGCCGCCCCGCTCCCCTGCGCCTGCGGCGGCGCAATCACCCCCCTGCCAACCGTGTGGCCCGCCCCTCCGGGGCGGAAATCCTCCGCGTCGGAGACGCGGACCACGTGGAAGCACCGTCGCACCCAGGACAACGTGCTGGTGATGGACCGCCTGGCATTCTCGCTCGACGGCGGCAAGACGTTCTCGGAGGAGGACGCGGAGTATCGGGTGCGCCGCAAGATCGCCGAGCACTTCGGCACCCGCGAATCGCTCGCCTGGCAGCCGTGGGTGGCCATCCGCAAGAAGCTCTTCGACGGGCGCGGCGGACCGGTCGTCCTCCGCTACCGCTTCCGCAACGCCGCCAAGCGGGTGCCCAAGGCCGCCGTCGTCATCGAAGACCTCCAGACCGGCCGCCTGACCGTCAACGGCACCCCTGTCGAAACCGCTTGCTGCGGCTGGCACTGGGACCGCGGCTTCGGCAAGGTGGACATAACGAACCTTGTGAAGCGCGGCGAGAACGTGGTGGACTTCGCCTTCGACTACACCTTCCAAAGCGAAGTGGAGCAGGCGTACATCGTCGGCGACTTCGGCACACGCCTCCGCACGCCCTCCGAGGGCGAGTTGTGCGATGAGCCAAAGGCGCTCAAGAACGGCTCCTGGGTTGACCAGGGCTACTGCTTCTACCCCGGCAGCATCGTCTACGAGACCCAAGTTGCCCACCGGCCGAAGAAGGGCACCCGCACCATCCTGCGCCTCCAGAATCCGTCCGGCACGCTCTTCATCATGCGCGTGAACGGCAAGGAAGCAGGCAAGGTGCTCTGGCGGCCCTTCAATGTGGACCTCACGCCGTTCCTGAAGGGCGGCAAGAACACCCTCGAGATCGAGGTCGTGTCCAGCGGCCAGAACGCCCACGGCCCGCTTCACGTCCGCCAAGGCGATTCCTTCCTCTGGTTCGGCCCCAACTCCTTCGAGGACGAGGGGTGCCTGAAGAAGGAGTTCAGCCTCTACGACTACGGCCTCCTCGGCGGGGCCGAGCTGGTGCTGGTCAAACGCTGACCCGAGATGGCAAGTGGTAGGGCGTGCATACATGCACGCGGAATCTGCGCCTCAGCGGCTTGACACCGGGGGGCGGCCCTGTCATTCTGTGCCACGGGTGGTGTAGCCGCAAGCGTCCCGCTTGCGATGCCTTCGGGCCGCTCGACAAGCGGGACGCTTGTCGCCACGTTCCGCGTGCAAGGATGCACGCCCTACAGGAGGATGCGCGCATGGGGGCACTGGGATGCGTTTGGGCGGCGTTGGCATTCCTGGTGGCCGTCGGCGGGGGGGCTTGGGCCGGCGAGGAGGCCCCCAAGGAGCGGGCCGTGGACCTCGGGGGCGGGGTGAAGATCAGCTCGTCCTCATCCCCGCCGGCACGTTCACGATGGGGAGTACGGAGGCCGACATCAAGGCCGTCGTGGCGAAGTGGCCCGAGGCGGTGGCGGAATGGTTCGCCGACGAGAAGCCGGCCCACAAGGTGACGCTCTCCAAGGCATTCCACATGGGCAAGCACGAGGTCACGGTGGGCCAGTTCCGCAAGTTTGCGGACACGACCGGCTACAAGACCGATGCAGAGAAGGGCACGGGGTTCAAGGGCGCCTTGGTGCTTGCCGACGGCAAGGGCTGGGGAGCCGACGATGCGAGCTGGAAGAACCCGTACTTCAAGCAGACCGATGGCCACCCGGTCGTCTGCGTGAGTTGGAACGACGCGCGGGCCTTCGTGGATTGGTTGAATGCGACGGACAAGGCCAAGCCGGCCGGCTCCACCTATCGCCTGCCGACAGAGGCGGAGTGGGAGTACGCCTGCCGGGCCGGAACCACCACCTGGTATCAGTGGGGCGACGACCCCGACAAGGGGAAGGGCTGGTGCAACGCCGCCGACGTGACGGCCAAGAAGACCTTTCCCGACTGGACCGTGT